>CANCKV010000018.1 GCA_947378615.1 Chitinophagaceae bacterium
TAATAGAAATTTTAAACTCTTTTTAATCATAACTGCATTTTTTATTTACTTCTAAATTATTATTTTACTACAATGAACACAAGGATTTTCACAAGGGACGCAAGGCTTAAAATACATCTCTTGATTTTAAGTACTAATCTTTGCAAATATTCCTTCTGTCAAGATTGAGATAAATGGGGATGACTATAATTAGCAAAAATCAAATCGAAATCAATTCCATTTGTCGTTATTGATGGATAGAAACAAGGCATCATATATACAAGGCATGGTAGAGACAAGGGATGCCTTGTCTCTACAACGTGATGCAATCCTTAATTCAATTTCTCTGGCCAAAATTCATTATCAGGCATCTTCATACCATTCTTAAAACCCCAACCATTATTGCTGTCTATCGTACTTTTAACAGGGGTTATGGCAAAATCAGGTTTACTGCCCTTCGGATATACAAAAACCGTTTGCCCTTTCTTTAACCCTAATTCATATTCTCCATTTCCTAATTCTTTAATGGAAAGTCCTGAAATGGAACTTGCCAAAGGAAGTTTCCAATCCAATACTTTGATGATACACTTTTCACCTGCATTGCTTTTGATAGATACCCAATCTGTTTTTCCGTTTACTCTCTTTGCACTTACTTCAAAACCTCCTATTGCAGTTAGGTTTTGAAAAACGGCATCCTTCCAATCGGAAGGGGTTGCAGGGAATACTCTAATTTTATTGCCCCAACTCTGCAACAGAAAATCCATGATGGCAGAGGCCGCATTCAAAGGTGTTTCAATGGTTGGATTCTTGCCTCCCGACTCCATATAAAAAGTATTTGGTGTCAAGTGTGGGGTTTTAGCATTTACTGCCTTCAAAAATCCATGGAGTATTTTATTTGCAGTATCTCCCTGTCCTAAAGCAGCATACAACGAGGCGGCACCCGTAAAGGAATACCCTGCCAACCGTAAACCATTTTCAATATGGTGCCAATGTTTCAATGATTTTTCCACCAATTCCCTATCCTCATTATTGTCGGGATTTAGCACAAACAAGGGGTATAAAGGCAGGAGATGAGAAAAATGTCTATGTGAAAAATCAAATGACTGATTCTTGCCAATCATCAAACCATTTTCATCTGTATGAAAAGGTACAAGTTTAGATTTCGCCTCTTTCCATTTATCTACATTTTCCAACCCCATCTTATTTAGTTCTGAAATATCAATCAATCTTGTCAACAACCAATTGAATAAGCCGATATTATAGGTGGCATCCTCAAAGGATTGACTGCCCTGCAAATGACTGAATTCAGGCGAAAGCATAGGAGGCAAGTGATATTTGCCATCATCACCTATCTTCATCATCTTCATGTAACAATCTGTTACTGCCACCGCTTTTGGATACCAATTTTGTAACAATGCGTTATTATCTGCATTAAAACGGACCGCCCACCAATAATTGTGCATCATCCAAGCTAAGTCGCCGAGCCGTCCATTATTACTACTTTTCAACATCAATGGAAACTTTTCATCCACATGCTTGGTTAAAGAAGTTGCCAATTCTAAATGATTACTTGCGTAAACAGGCCAATAACTTAATTGTACATTCAGGTTGAAAGTTGGATATGGCCATTGATTGATTCTGAAAAAAGGACCTTGGTCATCAATCAATTCCCCATTTTCCCTTGTTAGCGAACCAAGCTTGTACATCTGAATCCAAAAGAAAGATTCTGTATAGGCATCAGGAATAGAAAGAAAGCTTTTTGGATAAAAGTTATGCCACCAAGCTGTATGTACATTGAAGAAATCGGCCCAATTCTTTTGTTCTATCTTTCTGATTGTATTTGCAGCCACTTTTGCGGATTGACCAACGGCAGGAATTTCATTTGCCACCGTTAAAAATAAAGTGGAAGACTGATTGCCTTGCTTTTTTTCATGCCAAGCGGTTACATACTCCCCACCTGCCAAAAGGGGTTGAGTACAAAGGGAAATATCTCCATCAGTCCCTAATACAAAATTTGGATTGTGTACATAATCCTTCCCACCTTTTTCATTTGGCACTACAAACCTTCTTGAGGCAATCGCATCAGACGGCACAAAACGCCAAGAATAATTAGCGGGAGAACCATCTTTGCTTTTTTCGGTCGAAACTACTTTCATGCAATTGACCATATCGGAAGTGTGGGTGAACGCCTCAATCGTGATTGTTCCCAAATCGGTTACCACATTTGCTGTAACTTTTGCATTCCAAAGGTCTTGACGCATTGTGCCAGATATGATTTTTCCAGCAGGCACCAATTTCATCCTTCCAATATCCAATCGTTCATAATCATAAAATTGACTCGCCCCACTTACCCAAACGGAAGTCTTTTTGTCGGGGGCTTTCCGATGGTCTGTTACATCTACCCTGCCAATATGGAAGTCAAACGTGTTGCTATCCAAACTTGCATACATAACCATCCCTAACTGCCCATTTCCAGTAAAACCACCTGCGTTCCAAGTGGGAGGTAACTGTTCCCAAATTATATCCTGTTTGGAGAGGTATTGTTGCCAATCAAAACTTTTGGTGACTTTTTGAGCATTCATTTTAATTGCTAACAGAAGGACTAAAACAAACAATAAACTTTTTTTCAGCATAGATTTATTATTATAAAAGAAATTAATATTGATTAAAAACAACCTAGATATTGGGGAGTTGATTATGGTTTTGAACCATCTGCCATAATAATATCAGCCATTCTTTCTTTCGGTGTAACCCTCAAATTCGATATTTTTCCATTCTTTACTTTTGCCTCAACAGTTGTGTTATATGGGGCATGTAGCTTAAAGTTTGCCTCCCAATCTTTAGGCCATGCTGGTAATAAAATAATTTTCTTGTCTTCAGATTGCATCAGCATCAATTGGAGTGCATGTTGCCCATTGCCCCCATTATCTCCATCGGGTGCAAAATCATGCCCCTTATCCCAAAATCCAGGAAAACGCATACGTGGTTCTTTGTTGGTTAATGTTATAATGACATCACGCTTTGCTTGTTCTGCTAATCCCAAATAAGCCTCATCAATTGCATCCTGATACCAACATTTTGTTTTCTTGAATAATCTTACTTCATAAGTGTTCATGGCAATGTCAAGAAATGGTTTGTCAATTCCGAATTGTCTGAATGGATGAATGGAATACAATTCTGGATTTTCAAAATTGTGTAAAGGAGCGGTTTGTGGGCCTGCATAAGGTAATATTACTTCTTTCCCATTTTTCTGTCCTTTGGGAATATCTGGTATGATGGTTTGTAGTTTCTTCCAAAAATATATATCCTTTTGTGAGGCAATGCCTTCAGGCAATGCAAGTAAACGTGGCAGGAGGAAGTGTAAGGCAGAAATGTCGGGTGTAGGATTTACTACTTTCCAATACATTTCAGTTGCATTGACAGAATCTAATAATATTTTCCCATTGGAATCTCTATCAAAATGTTGGGAATAAAAGGTCAAGCCTGAATTAACGATAGGCAGAAAGGTTTCTTTTACAAATTTTTCGTCACGGGTATGGGTATAATAATCAAACATCATGGAACTTAACTCCAAAATAGGCAAATAGTAATGCCCTAAATGGTAGCCCTTCGATTGTTTGGTAAGCTTATTTAAACCACCCCAAATATTAGTACACTCGGCAAAGTAGCCACCATCATGCCCATAATATTCTTTCACTAATGAGGTATTCTTAGGCAGGATGTTCTTGTAAAAATTAAAAAAGGGTAACATTAAATCATAATCGCCCGATTGGAGTAAGGGCCAATACATTGCCCTTGTGTTTTGCATCCAATATCGACCACCCCAATCACGGAAGTCTGCATTCATGGGAGTTGGAATAATTGCATTTGTTATCTTATCCCTTCCTGTCTTTTTAGGGTAATCCATATTAAAAATGGTTCCATTGAACTTCATGGGATATCCCCCCCGTCCGCTACAGCCTGAAAGGTATCTTTGATAATTATATCCTGCAGATACTTTTACAGCTAAACTGTCGCCATTAAGGTAGATATGACTTCTGTCCCAAAACTTATCCCACCATGCACAATGAAGTTGCCAAGCTTGTTTGGTATCTTGCTTTTCATTTTTGTCGGCTAACAATTCAATCTTTGATTTCCAATCGCTAACTGTATTTTCAATGGAAGTAAAAGGGATGACAACTAAAGATTGAGTTTTGAGAGGAGATATGGATTTCAGCATATTCCCTTCCTCTCTTACTAAGCCATTCCCTTTCATTAATGCCCCAAAAGTGAGCATATTGATAGTCAACTTAGGATTGTTGATTCGATGATACCAAATTATTTTATCTTTTTCATTAGGCAACACTGTATCAGCAGAAACATCGTCTTTTGCAACCGTTCTCCATGGGTCGAGGGTTACTTTCATAGATACAGGAGATTTTGAGACTGATTCAACCCTGATAGCTGGTGCATTCGCATCGACCCAAATTTTTACTGTAGTACCATCACCATTAATTGTTACAGAAGATTCGGATATCTTCAAGGTTTGAGAAAAGTTTTTATTTGCCTGAAATGGATTGGGATAGAGAGAAATCCTAACACGACCCACTTTTACCAACTCTGGAACTTTAGCCTCACTCCATGAATCGGATTTGCCAATATAGAAAAGGATGTCACCATTTTTTTCTGTCCAAACATTGAGACCTATATCTCCATTTCCTATCGGTAATGAACCTTGAGAATCTTCACTAAAATCTGTATAAGTTAGGCTGTAGGCATCAATGGTTTTTGAAGGTTGTTGCTTTGGATTTCCGATAGAACCAAAATTAGTCTCATTGACTTTTTGAGCATTCAATAATAATATTGAGCACTTTAAAACAAACACTAGCAGCAAGCAATTTTTAGTCATAACAATCTGATTAAATCATAATTTACTGCAAAGAATGTCATAAATAGGGATAATAACTTGTCCAAAAGTTTCAAATACCTGTCTGAATGATGCATTTCAACGATATTTTTTGCGAATATCAATATTTTAAAGGAAATTAAGAAGGAATAAGTGTTTTTTTGACATTAAAAATATAGTTTAGGTTAGTAATAAGAATTTATTGTTAACTAAATAACCCTCACTAGCTCATGAATGGTAAAAGTTGCAAGATACTGCTCGGAAATCAAGGGGCTGGCGCATGACTCTGTCATGTGCCTGTTGTTACTTATTTTCAAATATTAAGTAGCAGGTAACTATTCGGAATTTTGTAACTGTAAGCACATGACAGAGTCATGCGCTAGAGAGAGTACGGTTTGAGAGGGGGTAGGTAGATTTGTCAACTTTTAGAAAGTTGACAAATCTTATAGGGAGGATAATTAACGTGGGCAAACATCCCGAAATCTTCAAGATTTCGGGATGTTGCAACAACTAGGTGCAGGATAAATAATAATATGGTTCTTTGATAGATTGGTTTAAACGGGTTTTAATTTTAAAGTGATTAAACTTTTATTAATAAAAGCGTTTACCTAATTGTTCCTCTATCTTTACAAAATGAATACGAAAACAAAGGCAATCAGGTATATTGATAACGCAAAAGATATTCTGAAAGATAAGGCAAACAAAGCGGATGGCTATTATCAGGATAAAAAGTATGTAAAGATGGCGGGGCATACCGCCTACACAGGTGTTTTGCTGGCTTTGGATAGCTTTTTTGGTATTAAGAAGAAAGGCAGAAAGAATGTGGAGTGGTATAAGGAAGAACTTAGCAAAGTAGATAAAAAAATTTCAAATGCTTTTTCTACCGCTTATACACTACTTCATTTGGATATGGGTTATGATGGAAGTACTAATTTAAAAGTTGCTAAACTTGGTTTTGAGGAGGCCGAAAAAGTTATTAATTGGGTTGCTACGAGGCAAGAGGTAATAGTGAATTGATAAAGGAGAATCGAAAATGGAAAACAATATAAATTCCAATCTAGAGTGTCAATTATTAACGTGTAAATCAATTAGAAATATAAGGTTTACACGTTTTTTATGTCTGATACTATCCCCCGCTACCGCTAGTGAAAATCAGGGTGTTACTGTCGAACGTCTTTGGAGTGTGATAATGTAAAGAGTTTGAATAGGGGGCGTTTGAAAAGTAAGGATTAAAGTTTGTGTGTGGTTGAGGCAGATAGAAAAAAAATATACTTATACGAATGAAGGTTCAAGATATGTAGTGTTTCTATGTAGATTTGGAAAATTAAAAAGAGTATTATGAGATTAGTTGCAGCTTATCCAAAGAACAAAGTGCAAGAAAAAGCAGTAAAAGCAGTATTGAAGGCAATGGATGTTCCTTTTGAAGAGGAACCTATTGTAGATGATACCGCCTATCTTTTATGTACTAAGGCTAATAAACAAAGATTGGCAGAAAGCATGGAAGCAAAAAGTAAGGGAGAGGGGAAAGTGGTAAAAATTGATGAATTGTGGCATCCCCTATCCCCTAACCACTAATCACTCACCACTATTTTTCAATTTAGTTGTTTTACCCCCCTTATTTGGTCAAATTACCACCTTACTAATCTTAAAACGTAGTTTATTTTTGCCGTTAAATAATAATAAGATTTCTATTAAACTCTTTAATGTAGATTTAGAATAGCCTAAAATGAAAAATTAGGTATTAGATTATGTATTCGACTCTTAAAGAAGTTATTCTTTAAGGGTTTTATTCTCAAATTTTTAATTGTATCACCAAATGAAAAAATGTATCAGTACCCACTTCTTTAAACCCTTACTATTAGTGTTTTTGCTACTAAACTTATCTATTCATTCATTTTCTCAGGAAAATAAGTGGGTGCTTTCCATTCATCAGCAAGATGGCAACATTTTAGTAGTGGACAGTTTTTCCATAAATACTAATAAGAAAGTCTTTTTTACAAAGACTATTCAAGATTATAGGGTATCATTAAGTGTTCAACCTAAATCAGACTTCTATACATTTTCTGCAACCTTAACATCCGATAAGGACGTTTTGCCCGCTTATTTATCGCTTTCCAAACAATACAAAGACGATGAAATACCGTATAATTTTGATGGCTTAGTTCGTCGTTCTAATATCTTTCGCCAAAGTCCACATGAACCCAATGATTATCATTTTAAAGGGCTATCTAAACAGCCAGTTCCTATGTTAGCAGTTTATGATAAAAAGGGATTTGATGTAGCTATTTGCAATAGTCCTGTATTTTACGATAATTATACCACCCAAACATTTGACCTAAAGAACAAGGAAATAAGATTGTCATCAGGTGACAATGGATATATTTTCCAAGAAAATAGTTTTGTGCTTAAAAAAGACTCTTTTGGTATAAAACAAAAAGGGCAGTTTAGGATTGAACCTCACTATTTTGAGGTAAAAAACGTCAATGCACATGTATTTGAAGGGATAATCGGACGTTTCAATCATCTAGAACCCACTAAATTAAGAAGGGCTGTAAACCTAATCGTTAGCAAAAATTGGTCTAATGGAAACGTTACTGATTTATTTGGTTCTTCCTTTTTTAGTACAGCCTATATGAATCTGCGGGTTAATGAAACAGGGAAAAGCAAATATTGGGTAGTTCCTGCTATTGAATATGCGAATAAACAATATACTAGGGACGCCTTTTGGATTTCAATGATATTGCCCGACTCGTTTGCAGCTTATAGTTATGAAAATGAGGCATTCAACGACAAAACCTTTTCAGGTGCAGAACGACCCTTATTTACTATTATTTGGGCCTATAAGACGATGCAAAAAGGAGGGAAAGTGGATACTGCTAGGGTAAGGCGGATCTTGAACATTACTGAAAATCATGTTCAAAATGGGTATTATTCAGGATACGCCAAGGGATCTGTAGGAGGGGGATGGCAAGGTTGGGCCGATAACTTAGCATTCGAAACAGACGATGCAATCAGCAATAATCAGGGATTATTTGTAGTAGCTTTAATGTGTGCAGAGAAGATGGGCATCAAAACCAAAACACCTATCTCCCTTGCCTTATCCAACTATCAACATTTATTTAATACTAAAATAAATGCATTCTCATTAAGTAAACAAAAAGATACCGTTTTAGCTGTTGATGCCTTGATGGGCGATTTATTAGCGCAAGTAATATTAGGGAAAACGTTAGTGTCAAAATCGGATGCATTAGCACATTACGAAACGATGAAAACAAAGGCAAAGACAATAAATGGATTTAAGGATTTCTGTAACCCCGATGGCAGTTTCTTAAAATTAGAACAATATCGTTGTAAAAGTTTTGAATCTGCTATTGAAAAGGTGGATGATGGCGAATACCAAATGGGTGGTTCTTGGTACTTATATGACATGTTGATGTTGATGGATGCCCATATTCAAGGGGCTACTGATGCCGAGGATTTAATGATTTGGAGAACCAAATTAGAATTCGAGAAAGGTAATACCACACACGAATTTATTAATACAGTTTCTGGAAAACCCTTCAAGCCAAATATGGGATGGAATGCGGGTGTATTTGGTATTTGGTCTGAGTTGATGAAACAGGGGAAAGCAACCAATCGATTTTTTAAGGCCATTGATGCATATTTGGAGAAATAATGTAAAGAACGAGCTTTCCTATCATCACATGCATCCCAATTGATTGTTTCTAATCAGATTGAAAGGAAAAGATGCCCCTTCAATCTGACTAGAATTACTTTACAAAGCCAAATATATTATCCGACAAGTAATAAGTTAAAATCAGAAAAGAATCAACCTATTCTAGTCCCCCTTGAACTACAAATCACAAACTAATAACTAATCACTAACAACCACTAACCACTAACCACTAACCACTAATCACTAACCACTAACATCTAACCCCTAACAACTAACCCCTATTTGGTCAATTTACCCCCCTTATTTGGTCATTTCCCCCCTCATTTAAATGGGGAAAGTCTTATATTTTTGCTGTTCGATATTAAGATATTGCTAAAAAAACACTTTATGATGAAATTGAGTTTGCCATTAATGAATAGTATCAATAGATTTAAGAAGGATTGCTTAATTGTTTATGTCTCCTTTTTCTTCCTTTCAGGGATACCCCCTAGTTAGCGTCCATTTACCTTGCTAAATTATAGTTTCGTTCTCTAATTAATAAATAAACACTTTCAAACTTTACACAATGAATAATTTAAAAAACACATTCAAAAAAGTGATTACCGGCAACTTTATGAAGTTGCCTTCTTTCGTTTGCTTGCTTGCAACGCTATCCTTTACAATAGGTGCAGTAAATGCACAAACCCTAACCCTATCTACACCTATTAGTGGTGACCCGAATGGTGGAACTAATAGTAGTGGAAGTCCTACCAGCGGTATTGTTTTAAATGCGGGATCAGGAGGTACAGGCACCACTTACTACAAGTGGAATAATACGGCTGCAAGTAATGCTTATTCTGGCTTCTTGACAATGGATAGAACAGGTGTACTAGGTTATGGTAATAGCAATGTAAACCGTAGTTGTGTTGGGATGTTCGGTTTAACAAATAATATTGTTGTTCAATCACCAACAACGGGAGGGAATTCTCAATCAAATAATTCGGTTTGTGTCAGTCCAAATGCTGAATATATTTATTCAGTTTATAATTCACAAGTAAATATTGGAACTAGTGGACAACCTTATTGGGCTCTCACTAATACTACCACAGGTTCTACCGCTACTCTTGCAGGAGCAATTTCAAGTACAGGTGCTTCTAATATCCCTATTGTTGGTACCTTATGTAATTTTGGTGCAGGAGTAACAACAGGTTTGGGAATTGCACCGGTTTTTGTAACAGCATCAAGTGGTACAACTGCTGCCGCATCATTAACTTTAAATCAATCTATTACGGCAACAGCTTCAAGTTATCAATTTAAGCAGCCAGTAATTGTAAGGCATTTGTGGTCTAATAATTCTTCTACAAATTCAATGGGGAATTTTTTAGCTACTGCCGCATCTGCCACTAACCTAACTGCGGGATATATTCCTACTATTCAATTTGTTTACTCAGGAGATTTGGTCTATATGAATGGGGTTAATACATCGAATACTGCCAACAGAACTAATTTCTATTTTAGTGGAAACAACTTTGGGATGGTGTTTGATCCATCAGGTAATCTTTATATTTCTGACAGAGATTTGAATTCTATTTTCAAAATTTCTACAGTATCTTATTCATTAACTGCAACTGCTCTAATTAATGCAACCCAACTTACATTATCTTCTGTAACAGGTTTAGCAAATGGTATGCTTGTAAGTGGTCTAAATATTCCTGCACATACTTACATTACTAATATTTCAGGAAATGTAATAACGATTAGTAATGGACTAACTGCTGCAATTAGTAGCACATCAACATGTGGTACAATTGGTATTATTACTGGAGTTCAAGTTTTAGCGGGAAGTGTAGTAGAGTCAGGAGGTACAATTAGTGGTGGTGCAACAGGAAATTCAAATGGATCATCCGCAGCAACTGCGACTTTTAATAAGCCGATGGGTTTAGCATTTGATTTTAGTGGTAATCTGTATGTAGCAGAAATTGGAAATACTGATATTAGAAAAATTGCTGCAGTTAATGGTACAGTTTCATCTTCTAGTACGGTTACTACTTTTAGTACAGGATATTCTTTTTCAAATAACTATGCACCAATTGCATTAGATCCTACAGGAGCGAACTTATTTGTAGGTGATGGAGGTAATAAAATAATTTATAAGACACCTCTTTCTACAGGCACAAAGGCTGCTTATTTTGGTAGTGGTGCATTAACTGTTACTACTTGTGCTGCAACGAGTACTTCTGCTGCTACTATAACCACAGCTTCTTCTTTGGCTAATATTACTGGTGGTATGTATATTCAAGGAACAAATGGTACTATTTCTACAAGTGGTGTAGCAAAGATTCCAGGTAGTGGTAGTGTTACAAGCCCTTTTGCATATACAACTTATGCTGCAACATCTGTTAATGCAACCGCTACTACATCATTTACTATGACTGCAGCTTCGGCAGATGGTAGTGGAATTACCATAGGAACTGGCAAAATAGGTAGTGTAATTGGTCTCATCTTTGATCCAACTAAGGGCGATATGTATTATTCAGACCCTATTATTCAGGTAACAAGAAAATTGGCTAACTCAAATAATATTTATACCACTTCAGCTGCAAACTGGAGTACTGGTACCAATTGGAGTATTGGTAGCCAACCTTCTAGTTCAAATGATGCATTCATAAATAATGCAACTACAGTTACGGCGAATGCTTCCATTAATAATTTGTTGGTAAGCTATGGTCAAACGTTAACTATCAATACTGGTGTAACACTAACAGTTAGTGGCAATGTGATAAACAACGGAACAATAGTAACTTCTGGTACTGGCGAGATAAAAATGACTGGTTCTGGTACTTTAATAAGTGGAGTCTCAGGTATATTATTAGAAATAGCAGGTACTGTTACCCTGGCAGGAAACTCAAGTGTTTCTGGTTTGATATTGACTAGTGGTACATTGGCAGATGGTGGTTTTACGCTTACTAATACAGGTAGTATTACTGGCGGAACTGGTACCCATACTGGTTCTGGTGAGATAAAGATGACTGGTGCAAGCACCTCCATTGCTGGTACCGTTGCATTGGCCAATCTGGAAATAGCTTCTGGTGCTTCTTCAAATGTAGTGACTACTAGTTCTGGTTTGAATTTGAATGGTAATTTGACGGTCACTTCTGGAACTTTAAGTCTTGGTGGTACCATGTATTATGGATTAAATGGTACCGTTGGAACACCTACTGTCATCAACATTGCCTCCGGTGCAGTATTCAATACCACAGGTGGTGCAACTTACCTATTGTATATTCAAGGTGGTGCTACCAATATTACTAATAGTGGAACATTTGGTCAACCTGATGCAAGCACTTCTAATTCAGGCCCTTATATATTCACCCGTGGGGTAGGTGCACTTTCCATAACTGGTACAGGTGTTTGTAACCTAAATGAAATTGGTTCCGACCAATTTACTGGTTCAACTGCCATTACAATTGGTCAGAATATGACACTTTTGAATGGTCAAGAGGCTCTTACCCTTGAGGCTTGGGGAAATAGTGCCTCTGCTGGAAATACAAGGAGTTTGACAATTAATGCAGGAACAACCGTAACTATCAAGTCGGGTTATTTCGGTGCTAATTATACAACTACCTCCAATCTGTTAACGCCTAATACCTATAATATTAATGGTACTCTTGATGTTTCAGGCGGTACTGTTTCATTGGTTACCACAACTAATGCAACTGTTAGTTCACTTGGTACACAAACATCTATTACTTTAAATATTGGTGCAGCTGGTACTTTGAAATGTGGTTCTACTGTTAATGTGGTAAACTTGGTTCCTGCCACCCAATCTATTGCAGTAAATGTAACAGCAGGTGGCACGATTTCTTATAATGGGACTTCTTACACGACCACTCAAGGTACAGGTACAACAAATTCATTATTGACGACTTCAAATTCCAACCTAAGTTTCACTAACAGTAGTGCAACTTCTTTGGCTTTGAATAGCAACCTGACAGTAGGAGGCAACCTAACATTGGGAGCTGCCACAACATTAACTGGTACAGGTAATGCGACGGTAAGTGGTACACTTACCCTAGCAGGTAAATTGGTAAATACGAGTGGTAGCCTTACAGCAGGTTTACTTTCAGGTGCAAGCAATTCAAACTATATTGATTTAAGTAATGGAGGTTCATTTACATTAAATGCAGTTCCGAGTACTTCTACTCTTTTCCCAATTGGTTACGCTGCTTATTATACACCACTTACCTTGGTGAATACAACTGGTACACCAAATATTACGACCAAATTAAAAACAGGTTTCACCAATTCTGTTCAGGACAATAATAAAATGGTGAATTTGGAGTGGTCTGTTGTAGGTAATACTGCACAAACTGCTGATATTACTTTCCAATTTAATGCTGGCAATAAAGCGAGTTCCTTTGCAGTTGGTTCTACCTGTGATTTAGGCAATGCAAATGCCTCTGGTTGGGGTGGAACTCCTTACAATGTAGGTGTCCCATCTGGTTCAGATCCTTATACTGTTACTCAAACAGGATTGTCAATCCCTGTTTCTTCTGGTACTAATTTATATGCCATTGGAAATCAAGGTCAAGTTGTTCCTGGTACAATTGCCACCACAACTTGGTTAGGTGGTGCGTCAGGGGCAGCAACCGATTGGAATACGGCAGCAAACTGGGACAATGGTGTTCCTAATAATACAGTAAATACCGTCATTGCTGCAACTGCAAATAATCCTGTGATGAGTACGACTCAAGCTGTAAGGAATCTAACCATCAATAGTAGTGCAACCATAGTTAATACTGGAACCTTACAAATTACAGGTAGTACTGTTACCTTGAATGGTACAGTAAGTGGTGCAGGTACCACTTCTTTTGCTGGTGCAAGTGCACAAACAATTACTGGAACTTGTACATTAAGCAATATTCAGATAAACAATGCGGCTGGTGTAACTAATAGTGGTTCAGTAACCATTTCTTCCGGCGGTTCAGTAACAGTTTCTTCTGGTAGCTTTTCTGGAAATACACCTGCCTATACTTCAGCAACTAATGTTACTTATAATGTTTCTGCTAATACAACTACTGGTATTTTATTGACCCCTTCATCAGGTAGCATTGGTGCATTAACCATCAATGCAAGTGGCTACACCGTTACTTTAGGCAATAATGTATCAGTTACAAGTTTGGCATTGACTGCAGGTACGCTTGCAGATGGTGGATATACCCTTACTAATTCAGGTAGTATCTCTGGTGCAGGTACTCATAGTGGTACTGGAGAAATTAAACTAACAGGAGCGGGTGCAACCTCTATTTCGGGTGCTGCAACATTTAGTAATCTGGAAGTCGCTTCTTCAACAGGAACAACTACACTTGGTGCTGCTATCTCAATTACAGGCAACCTTATATTGACAAGTGGTACGCTTGCTGATGGTGGAAATATAATAACCCTTGCAGGTAATGTCGCTGGTACTAGTGGTGTTCATGCAGGTACAGGTCGTCTCTATATGACTGGTGCTTCACCTACAATTGCTGGTGGAGTTACCTTAGGTAATCTATATCAATATAACAATACAATCAATGTATTGGGAAATTTCACTGTTAATAACGATTTAATAGTTTATAGACCTGGTGCTGATGCCTTCACTTTGAATGGTTTCACTATGACTGTTGGTGGCAACATTTCTAATGTAGGTGGCAACTATGCAGCATTCAATGCTACAACTGGAAAGGTGTCTATGACGGGTACTTGTTCCACAATGTCGGGAGTTACCAACTTTGTTGTTACTTCTGGAGGTAGTGGTTATACAAATGGCGATGTCATCACCTTTACCAATTCGAATGGCACTGCTGCTAAGGGTACCATATTTACTAGTGGTGGTGTAATTACTTCAATTGTAATGTCTGACCCTGGTACAGGTTATACTATTGCACCTGCTACATTTACCCAATCTAGTGGTAATGGTTCAGGTGCAGTCATTACCTGTTCAATTGCCAATACAACAGCAAACAAGGTAGTAGGAATTGGTAATCATAATATTCAGTTCACAAATCTTGAACTAGCAAATACGGTTTCAAATAATACCGTGTCGGTTGCACCTACCGCTACTCGACAATTATTTATCATCGGTAAATTAAGTTTCTCATCAGGTAATACATCTGGTAAATTGGTGTTAGGTGGTTCTCCAACTGCAAGTAGTCCAAATGGATTGACTTTTGGAACTGCAACAGGTTCATCAATTGCTACTTCTACCTTGACAATGGCTGCTACAAATTCAATCTCAACTGTTTCAGCAGGTTCTGGAAATGTGACCATCAATTCTACAGCGGCCTTATCTGGTTCAATCTATTTTGACCAATCAAATGCAGGTACAAGCAACAGTTTGTATTCATTCACAAGTACACTTGGTGGTGCTACAGTAGGTAATACTTTCACAACTAATGGTTTGGTAATGACTGCCGGAACATTAAATAATGGTGGAAATGAGATAAAGGTAACTGGTAGCCTTACAGGTGTAGGCACAATCAGTGGTACAGGTCGTGTGACAATGGCTTATGTAACTTCTCAAACAGTTGCAGCACAAGGAAGTGCAAGTGCTACTGTTACCTTAAATACTGCCAATCCGTTAATTGTTGTAGGACAAACTGTGTTTGGAACGAATATTTACGGGGGTGCGACAGTGCAAGCAATAAGTGGTACCACATTGACACTTTCTGGAGTTACAGCAAGTGCACTTGCTGCAAATTCTGTTTTATATTTTTCAAATACACATACGTTGGGTTCCAATTTAGGAACCATGATTGTCAGTAATTTGGCAACCTCAAGTACTGCACTTACAACAGCGGCAGGGAATGTAATTATTGCGGGTGATTTTGTTTCGCTACCTCCTGCAACAACAGGTGCGAATAGCCCAACAATTTATAATGACGGTGGATTTATAACTGGTATTGGTGGTAACATATCAAACTATGGTAGTCAGCGAGCAAACTTCTTGAGTAATGCGAATGGAAGTACTGCTACGGGAAAAATATCTTTGATAGGAACTGCTACTTCTTCAGGTTTAATTTCAGCAGGTACAGCTGCTGCAGGTACAACTACAGGTTTCGTTGTAGGAGATACTGTTTATCTTACTTCAGGTGCAACCTATGGTGTACCTGCTAA
>CANCKV010000019.1 GCA_947378615.1 Chitinophagaceae bacterium
GTTTATCTTCGTTTTGGACGTCCAAAGTGGCCTAATTTCACAAAAGAAGATGGTAGCGACTTTATTATAGGTAAGGCACAAATATTAGGTGAAGGAACAGATGTAACCATTTTTGCTTGTGGACACTTAGTTTGGAAGGCAATTGAAGCAGGAAAAGCTTTAGAAGCAAAGGGTATTAGTGTAGAAGTGATAAATATTCATACAATCAAGCCATTAGATACTGAAGCAATCATTGCATCAATAAAGAAGACAAAATGTGCTGTAACATGTGAAGAACATAACATTATTGGTGGTTTAGGTGATAGTATTGCACAGGTAGCAGCTAAAAACTTCCCTATTCCAATAGAATATATAGGCACAAACGATACTTTTGGCGAAAGTGGTACTCCAACTCAATTATTAGCTAAATATGGTCTAGATACGCCTGATATCATTGCAGCTGTAGAAAAGGTAATTAGTAGAAAATAAAGCTCTTATCTTTAATATCAAATAAAAAATGCGTATCAATTTGATACGCATTTTTTATTTATTAAGTGTTATTGATTATTTTGAAGAATACCTATTTTTTACAAATACTTATCTCCTTTTGTCCTCTTTACTTCAGATACATATTCTTTAATAGCCTGTTCTTTTTCTTTCTTACATATTAATAATGCATCAGGCGTATCGATAACAATAAAGTCTTCCAACCCTTGTAATACGATTAATTTATTTGAAGGAGCACTAACCATACATTTTGCTGCATCAATAACAATTACATTGTCACTTGCAACGGCATTACCTAAAGAATCTTTTTCTAGATTGTCATAAGCACTTGTCCATGTTCCCAAATCACTCCATCCAAAAGAAGATGGAATAACATATACGTTTTCTGCTTTTTCCATCAATGCCACATCAACAGCAACGTTTTTACAAAGAGGATAAATACGATCTATCGCCTCTTTTTCATTAGGTGTATTTAGATTGTGTTTTTCAGCATCAAATAAGTCAAAAGTATCAATATCATATTTTTCAAAACCATCAACAACGTCCTTTGCTTTCCAGATAAAGATGCCACCATTCCAAAGAAAATCACCACTTTCCAAGAACTTCTTGGCAATATCAAGACTAGGCTTTTCAGTAAAAGTTTTTACACGGTAGATACCACCACCTGCATCGTCTTCCTGATCATATTGAATATAACCATATCCAGTATTAGGATAAGTTGGTTCAATTCCCAATGTTACAAAAGCAGTGTTTTTACTTACAAAATCCAAAGCTTTTTTAGCAATGCTGATAAAAGTTTCCGTATCAGCAATCATGTGATCGCTTGGAGCAACTATCAAACATGCATTAGGATTCTGTTGCAATAATTTGAAAGAAATGTAGGCAACACAAGGAGCCGTGTTTTTGCGACTTGGCTCAGCAATAATGTTTTCAACAGGTATATCTGGCAATTGTTCTGCACATATATCACTGTACTCAGCAGCAGTTACCACATAAATGTTTTCTTTCGGCACAAATAAAGCAAATCGTTCGTAAGTCCATTGAATAAGACTCTTTCCTGTGTTTAAAATGTCAAGAAATTGTTTGGGATAGCCTGTACGACTTTGAGGCCAAAAACGGCTACCAATTCCTCCGGCCATAATGGCAACGTAATAGTTAGGATTGTTCATTTTTTTGTGATTGTATTATTAAGAATTAATGTATCAAATATAAAGGGATAAACTGCACAATATGAAAGAATATTTTTATAATCTAATTATCACACTATTGTAAGTAGTAAGATTAAAAGGAAAAGTGTAAGTGCTGAATGATTACTATACACTCTTCAGAACTCAACACCTATAAAATAATCTCATTATGTTAAGCTTCTTCAAAGCAAGGGTACTTATAATCAGTTGCAGGGACTAATACTTCCTTAATAGTTCTTGCACTTAGCCAACGATATAAATTAATCAAACTTCCTGCTTTATCATTCGTACCACTACCTCTAGCACCTCCAAAAGGTTGCTGACCAACAACTGCACCTGTAGGCTTGTCATTTACATAGAAGTTGCCTGCAGAGTTTCGCAGTTTATTTGTAGCCAATTCCACTGCAAATCTATCTTGCGCAATAATTGCACCTGTTAGTGCATAAGGCGAAGTTGAATCTACTAAATGAAGTGTTTCTTTAAATTGCTCTGCATCGTAAGTATAAATAGTTAAAACAGGCCCAAAGATTTCATCACACATAGTTCTATATTTTGGATCTGTCGTTTCGATAACAGTGGGTTCAATAAAATAGCCGATAGTTTTATTATAATTCCCTCCTGCTATTATTTTTACTGAATTATCTTTTCTAGCAGTTTCAATAAACTCAACTATCTTATCGAAAGCACGTTCATCAATAACAGCATTAATAAAATTTCTAAAATCTTCTACAGTACCCATTTTTAAAGTTGCCAATGTTTCAATTAGCTTTCTTTTGATGGCATCAGATAAATTGCTAGGTAAATAAGCCCTTGAAGCTGCACTACATTTTTGACCTTGAAACTCAAAAGCGCCTCTAATCAATGCAGTTACGGCCACATCAATATTTGCACTCTTGTGAATCATCACAAAATCTTTACCTCCTGTTTCCCCTACTATCCTTGGATAACTCTTAAATTTAGTGATGTTTTGACCTATAGTTTGCCACATCGTATTAAATACGTTAGTGCTTCCAGTAAAATGTACTCCAGCGAAGTCGGGATGAGAAAAGCAAACTTTGCCCAAAATTGGTCCATCCACATAAATCACGTTAATAACACCATCTGGAAGACCCGCTTCTTTGAAAACCTGCATAATGATATTAGCAGAATAAATTTGTGTATAGGCTGGTTTCCAAACGACTACATTACCACAAAGTGCTGCACTTGCAGCTAGATTTCCACCTATTGCAGTGAAATTAAATGGACTCACCGCCAATACAAATCCTTCTAAAGGTCTCCATTCCACTCGATTGTGAATGCCAGGAGAGGAAAGTGGTTGTTGCTTATATATTTCACTCAAATAATGAACATTGAAACGAATAAAATCGATGAATTCACAAGCTGCATCGATTTCAGCTTGATAAACATTTTTTCCTTGTCCAAGCATTGTTGTACCAACTATATAATACCTATATTTAGTTGCCAATAAATCGGCTGCCTTCAAAAAGATATGTGCCCTATTTTCCCAACTAAGATTAGCCCACCCTTCCTTAGCAGCTAATGCAGCTTCGATAGCTTCATGAACATGTTTTTCTTCCCCTTCATTGAATTTTCCTAAGACAAACTCTTTCTCAAAAGGAGGATTGATATCAATCTTTTTATCAGTAAATACATTTTCTCCTCCAATAAACATAGGAATATCAACAAGAGAATGTTTCATTTCACTGATTGTCTTCTTTAAAGCTGCCTTTTCAGGACTTCCAGGTCCATATTGAATAATAGGCTCATTTATTGGAGATGGATAAGAGAAAGTTCCTATTGTCATAATAATACTTTTTATCTTTTTAATGCCTGCAATTTACAGGATTCAGTTATTATACTATTGATTTAATGATTTGTTGGATAAAAAATGATTCCAACAATAGTTATCAAAAACTAAAATCCCCATTGCTTTTTATGCAAAGGGGATTTTGTAAAAATTAAATGTCAATTATTAAGTAAGTCGTAAAATCATTTCAATACATATTACTTATTTCTTACAACCTATTACTTATCTATTCATGCTTGCCAAAAATTCTTCATTGCTTTTAGTTCCTCTCATACGTTTTTGCAATTCATTCATTGCTTCTTCCGTATTCATATCATTTAAGAATAAACGTAAGATATTCATACGTGAAAGAACATCTCTATCTAACAATAAGTCATCACGTCGAGTACTAGAACCAACTAAGTCGATAGCAGGATAGATACGGCGGTTAGCCAAACGTCTATCTAGTACCAACTCCATGTTACCTGTTCCCTTAAATTCTTCAAAAATTACTTCATCCATCTTGCTGCCTGTTTCTATCAAAGCAGTTGCAAGAATGGTTAAAGAACCACCGAATTCAATTTTTCTAGCAGCACCAAAGAATTGTTTAGGCTTTTGCATAGCGTTTGCTTCCACACCACCACTCAATACCTTTCCACTTGCAGGTGCAACAGTATTATATGCTCTAGCCAAACGAGTAATACTATCCAATAATATTACTACATCATGTCCACATTCTACTAATCTTTTTGCTTTTTGTAAAGCCATAGCAGATACTTTCACGTGCTTTTCTGCAGGTTCATCAAAAGTACTAGCAATAACTTCTGCATTTACGCTACGCTCCATATCTGTAACTTCCTCAGGTCTTTCATCAATCAAGACGACCATCAAATAACATTCAGGATGATTAGCAGCAATTGCATTTGCGACTTCTTTCAGCAACATTGTTTTACCAACTTTAGGTTGTGCCACAATCAATCCACGCTGACCCTTTCCTATCGGAGTAAATAGGTCAATGATTCTAGTACTGAAATTATTAGGTGTAGTGAAAAGATTTAATTTTTCAAAAGGGAATAAAGGAGTCAAATAATCGAAAGGAACCCTATCTCTTACTTCATCAGGTCGTTTACCATTGATACCATCTACTTTTAGTAAAGCAAAGTATTTTTCACCTTCTTTTGGAGGACGTACAGAACCTGAAACAGTATCACCTGTTTTTAATCCAAATAGTTTGATCTGACTAGGAGAAACATATACATCATCGGGAGAACTAAGGTAATTGTAATCTGAAGAACGAAGGAATCCATATCCATCAATCATCATTTCCAAGACACCCTCACCAGTGATGATACCATCAAATTCTATATTAAATATCTGTTCTTTTTTGTATGATTTTGTGGAAGGTCTTTCAATTGATTCAATAAAAACATCACCATCATCAACGACTACAATTTCCTTTTCTTCTTCTTCATCCTCTTCGTCTTCATCATCTAGGTTGTCTTCGCCTAAGTCATCATCTTCACTTACTTGAGGAAGAACAAGTCGTGGAATTTCGATTTGATTACTTAAATGTTCTGTTGCCTGCAATAATTGTTCAGCCAAACTCATTTGAACAGGATCGATTTCAGGGAAATCTAAATCATAATCATAGTCTTGTTCTTGCTCCTCTTCTTTAGGTTTTTCTTTTTCTTTGACAGCTTTCTTTGGCTCTTCAATATTTTCAACTATAATAACATCAGCAGGTCTTGAACCAATTGGAATGCGTTTTCGTTTACTAATATTTTTTGGAGGTTCAGGTGCAACCTCTTCTTTCTTTTCAGCAACCTTTTCAACTATTTTTTCAACAACAGGTGGAAGAGGTATCTCTTGCTGAATGGGAACAGTAGCAACAGGTTTCGTTGGAGTAGATTTCTTTTCTACTGCTACTTTACTATTGGTACTAGCACTGCTAGTAATGGGTTTGCGAGTACGAGCCTTAGGCTTTTCCTCTTCCTTAGACTCACTTGCCTGAAGAGCCTGAGCATCTAAGATTCTATAAATTAAAGCCTGTTTATTAAGCTTTTTTACGCCTGTGAGTTTCAACTGCTCTGCTATTTCTAAAAGTTTAGCAATAAGCATGTCGTTTAATTGTAAGATGTCGTACATAAAGTAAGAATTAAAAAGCCTTAGTAGGGTACTTGGCGTGTAAAATACAGTCTTAAAGTATTTAAGTTAATCTAAAATCAATCTATTAAAAGTGAAAATTTGGAAGGAGAGAAACTGATGGGATAGTGAAGTTACTAAACAATATTCAGCTTGTTTCCGGTGCAATGTTACATGAAATACTTTAATACCAAAAAATTAATAAAGATTTTTTTATATTTCTTCTTAAAACAGGTCAAATATTCTCTTTTTGTGAGTAAGTTTATCAATATTATCACAAATCTAAGTCTAAAACTGTTTTAGGTGCTACTAAATGAATTGTCTGCAATCCAAGTGCACTTGCACTTTCTATATTTTTTATGGTATCATCAATAAACAATGTCTCCTCTACTTTCAATTTTTGTTCGTCAATAATGTGTTGAAAAGAATTGTAATAAGGTTTTCTTAATCGCATTTCGTGAGAATAATAAGGCTTTATGAATAATTCATTAAAATCTTCCGCCCCAACATCTCTTTTGTATAGTGCCATTATCTCATCATAATGTATTTGATTGGTATTTGAAAACAAAAATATATTGTAACGCTCTTTTATTTTTCTCAACCAATCAATTCTTTCTTTTGTAAAAGAAACAAGCATTCCATTCCACGCAATTTTAATTTGGTCATTGGAAAGATTTGTATTTGTTTCTCTTCTAAAAGCATCATAAAATTCATTTGCGCTAATATCTCCTTTTTCTAATTCTTCAAATAAGCTATTAGCGTGATGTTGTGTAAAATAGTCATCAAATTCAGGAACGCCAAATTCAATAAATAAATCTTTTGTATTCTGGTAATTAAGGTTTAGAAAGACACCGCCTAAATCGAAAATAATGTTTTTAACTGCTGCCATGCGACAAATGTAGTATTGAATGAAGTAAAGAAATAATAAAAGCAAAAATATACGAACGGAGGATGTGGTTTCTCAAATTCTCCATTCGTATTATTATGTTTAATTAGTTTCCGAAAACACTTAAAAATTTAATTCTCATAATTTTCAATTGTTCCCAAGAATAATCATTATCACTTAATTCTTTTTGTGCCACATCTAAAGAAGAGGTCTCACAGTTTTTGAAATAATCAATAATTTCTTCTTGTTCGTATTCATCTAACCAATCGTCGATAGCATAATCAAGATTCAACTTAGTTCCACTTGCAGCGATAGTTTCCATCTCTTCAAGCAATTGATTTAGTTTTAATCCTTTATTCTTGGCAATTGTTTCTAGTGAAATCTTCTTGTCAATGTTCTGAATAATATAAATCTTATTGCTTGATTTGTTTGCCACAGATTTCATTACAAAATCATCAGGCTTTTCAATGTTATTTTCTTCCACATAGGTAGCAATCATTTCTACGAATGGCTTACCATATTTAATGGCCTTACCCTTACTTACTCCTTGACATTTTTCCAATTCGAGCAATGTAGTAGGGAATAGGTTGCACATATCTTGCAATGAATTTTCCAAGAAAATTACAAAAGGAGGAAGTCCTTTTTTCTTTGCTTCCTTATGCCGTAAGTCCTTTAGCATTTCAAAGAGGACTTCATCGGTTGTCGAAACGGGACCCTGAGGACCATTATCAGAACCGTCATCATCATCATTGTCTTCATCGACAAAGATGTTATTCATCACAATTTTGAATGAAGTAGGTTTCGTCAGAAACTTCTCTCCGACCTCTGTTAATTTAAGCAAGCCATATTCTTCAATATCTTTCTTAATCAGATTTTCCAATAACATCTGTCTGATTAAACTATTCCAAAAATGACTTTCTTTATCTTTTCCAATACCAAATACAGGTTTATTTTCATGTCTGTACATAGTAACTTGAGGAGTAAGTTTCCCCATAATCATATTTACCGTATAATCGGTAGGGAAACGTTCATCTAAGACCTTTATTACTTTCAGGGCCTTCACCACATCTGCCTTCGCTTCTATCTTTTCTTTCGGATGCCTACAGTTATCGCAATTACCACAATTCTGATCTCCCCAATCTTCCCCAAAATAGTGTAACAGTACTTTTCTTCTGCAAACACTGCTTTCAGCATAAGCAACAGTTTCGTCTATCAATTGTGCGCCTACTTCCCGTTCACTAAGCGGTTTGTCACGCATGAGATGTTCTAGTTTTGCAACATCTTTATGAGAATAATACAATACACACAAACCTTCAAGTCCATCCCTTCCTGCTCTACCTGTTTCCTGATAGTAATTTTCTATTGATTTAGGTATATTATAATGTATGACAAAACGAATGTCTGGTTTGTCAATTCCCATTCCAAAGGCAATTGTTGCCACAATTACATGTACATCTTCATTCAGGAATTGATCTTGTCTTTCAGAACGCAACTTTTGGTCTAATCCTGCATGATAAGCGACAGCCTTAATATTATTTGCCATCAACACTTCTGCTAACTCTTCAGTTGTCTTTCTGTTGAGGGTATAAATGATACCGCTTTTACCTTTATGTTGAGAGATAAAACGTACAATACTCTTTATTGTTTGTTCTTTTTGTTGCTTAGGTTGTATTTCATAATACAGGTTAGCACGATTGAACGAAGAGATAAATACATTTGGTTTGCGAAGTCCAAGGTTTTTTTCTATATCACTCTGCACTTTAGGAGTAGCAGTAGCAGTTAAGGCAATAACAGGAATCTTGGAATTAATAATATCCATCATTTCTCTAAGACGGCGATATTCAGGTCTGAAATCATGACCCCATTCGCTGATACAATGCGCTTCATCTACTGCAAAGAATGAAATAGGTAAATCGCTAAAGAAATCAAGATTTTCTTTTTTTGTTAGTGTCTCAGGAGCAACATATAGAAGTTTTGTTTTTCCTGCTAGGAGGTCAGTTCTTACAGCTGTAATTTGAGCCTTATTAAGCGAAGAATTCAGAAAGTGGGCTATATTATCTTGTTCACTATAACCTCGAACTAAATCAACTTGATTTTTCATCAAGGCAATCAAAGGAGAAACGATGATACAACAACCGGGCAATAACAAGGCAGGCAATTGATAACATAAACTTTTGCCTCCCCCTGTTGGCATGATAACAAATGTATCATGTCCTTGTAAAAGACTATTTATACTTTGTTCTTGTGAACCCTTAAACTCTGTAAAGCCAAAGTATTTCTTTAATCCTTCGTAAATATCAAGTTTACTTCCGTCACTATTGGTAAGTTCTGATATTACAATATCTTCATCAGCAATCTTTTTCGGTGCACTCCTCATTTTTTGTGAAGGAGCTGAAGCTGTTCTTTTTTTTGTAGTAGCCATAATTTCTGTTCGACAGGTTTCTCTCCGGACAATCCGGGATGTCTTTAAAAGTAAAATTTATATCCTTTTATGCACTTATTTTCTCATGTTTAATGGATGAAAACATCCATTTTTATTTTAAGAGGGTGACGAAGTTAATCATTACATATTGTATTTGCAATGCTAATCTTATTTTTTTCTCATAATTTCTTATCCTAGTCATAAAAAAACTAGAATTATGGTCGTGAAACTAAGAAATATTTTCTCAAAAGATGCAAACTTCCAAAATAATTATTCTTTTTTCTCTTTTCGTCAGTCTTTGTTACTACACCGTAGTTTTTACCACTAGGAAAACAAAGACTTTCACAAGGAACACAAGGATATTATACTTTTTTATCTAATTCCAAGACAAAGTGATAAAAGAAGGGGTTCATGTTTCTGAATATAACTTGTAGATAATACAAAAAGGAGTCAATGTTTTTTTCCAACACGAAGACTCAAAGACGCTAAGTTGCATAATGAAAAAAGGTAACTTAAACTTGACTTAGTGTCTTTATGTTTACTATATAACTTCTTTTCAAAAGGGCAGTTACAATGCTACGAAGTAGTATTCCTATGTGCACTCCTTTTTAATAAAACATAAATAAAATCTATGTCTTTTCTATGTGGCTATGTCACTATGTGTTTGACTTTTTCTCTTTTCAAAAAGTTATATAAATAAAAAAAATGATTCCTATCATTTCTCACTTTGTGTTAAAAGCTACTGCTCATTTCTTTCCTAGCAAACTAAACTTTTAAAGAATAGTGCAACCATATTTATGGAAACCTACCTTTGCGACGAATGGAAAAGAAATTATCTATTAAAGAAATAGCAAAGCATACTATTGCTTTGGAAACTGCTGCTATCAATGGATTACTAAACTTTGTGAATAATGACTTTGAGAAAGCTGTGGAAGCTATTCATCAATGCAAAGGAAGATTAGTAATTAGTGGTATTGGCAAGAGTGCTATTGTTGCTCAAAAAATTGTTGCTACCCTCAACTCTACGGGTACGCCTTCCCTGTTCATGCATGCTGCCGATGCCATTCACGGCGATTTAGGGATGGTGCAACCGAATGATATCGTGATGATTTTGAGTAAAAGTGGTGAAAGTCCCGAGATAAAGGCTGTTGTACCACTCATTAAGAACTTCAAAAATTTGCTGATAGCAATCGTTGGCAATTTAGATAGCTTTCTTGCCTCTCAAGCCGATTTAGTTATTAATACAAGCGTGAGTATTGAGGCTTGCCCCAATAATTTGGCTCCTACAAGCAGTACTACCGCACAAATGGTGATGGGAGATGCAATAGCGGTTTGTTTGATGGAATTAAAGGGATTTGATAATGAAGACTTTGCACGTTATCATCCAGGAGGAAATCTTGGCAAAAGGCTATACTTGAAAGTAAAAGATTTGGTGGCTAATAGTACCCCACCCAAAGTTTTGCCAACTGCTTCTTTGAAAGAGGTGATTGTAGAAATTACTGAAAAAAGATTAGGAGTAACAGCAGTGGTGGATACTAATAATAAGGTAATCGGCATCATCACCGATGGAGATTTAAGAAGGATGCTTGAAAAAAATGATAGTATCAAAAATATTACTGCCGCTGAGATATTGACAAAGAATCCGAAAACCATTGAATCATTTATTATGGCTGTAGATGCCCTCGAACTTTTCTCTATCTATGATATTAGCCAATTGATTGTACAAGAAGAAGGAGAATACTTGGGTATTTTGCATTTGCATGAGTTGATAAAGGAAGGAATCAGTTGATTTCCGAGGGTGTTAACATAAAGTGGGAAATGAAAAGTTTCATATTTCTTTTAGAAAAGAAAAAGAGAGTCTAAGTTTATTTCTCAACACAAAGACTTAAAGACGCTAAGAAACACAAAGAATAAGTAATTTAAACTTGATTTAGTCATTTTGAGCCTACTATGTAATTTCTTTTCAAAAAGGCTATTTCAATGCTACGAAGTAGGATTTCTATGTGTTTATTGTGGTAGCCTTTCGTCATTTCTAGAAGTTATATAAATAAGAAACATGAATTCTTACATTTCTCACTTTGCGTTGGAAAAAATATAAAAGGTAATCCTGTATAGTATAAAAATGTCACTATTATTATTGAAATAGCAGCGGTATTCCATTTCCCCACTTCTCCATCAAACTCATAATTCATATTTCATTTTTCCTACTTCTTTTAACCTAGCTTCGCCCGAAATAAATAGGTTATCATGATTATTGCAAATCCATTATACGATGTAGTATTCACAAGTTTAATGGAAGACAATCGCATTGCCTCCTTCTTTTTGGAAACCTTACTCGAAGAATCAATTGAATCTTTAGAAGTCATTACCACAGAAAGGACAATGCAGCTGAAAGACCCTGATATGTCGAAAGAGAAATGGGAAAAGAAAGGGATTCAAAGATTAGGTATTCAACTCATCCGTCTCGATTTTGTGGCAACGATCCTTTTGAAAACGGGGGGTACCAAGAAAGTATTGATAGAAATCCAAAAGGCTAGAAAACCTATTGA
The DNA here is from genome assembly GCA_947378615.1 of Chitinophagaceae bacterium. GTDB lineage: Bacteria > Bacteroidota > Bacteroidia > Chitinophagales > Chitinophagaceae > Parasediminibacterium. Next base: position 11,459 of record CANCKV010000019.1, read on the forward strand.
TGTCATGCGTTTCCGTAATTACTTGGCTGAACATTATAAAAAGGAGGACAAGATATTGCTTGATGGCAAGAAGAAAAAGGTAGCCTTACCTATAATCACGATTTATATGCTTGGATTCAACTTACCTGAAATTGAGGCTGCTGCTGTAAAGGTGGACAGACACTACATCGATTTACAAACCAAAAATATCATTGACACAAAGAGTGACTTCATCGAAAAGCTGACTCACGATTGTTATATCGTTCAGTTGTTGAGGATAGAAAGTCGTTTTCAAACAACTCTTGATAGGCTACTAACTGTCTTTGAGCAGCGTTACTTTATTAGTGATGAAGAGACCCTGAAAAGCTACGAACCTACTGCGAATAACGAACCGATGATCACCAAAATGGTCGATACGCTCTATCATAGAGGCGCCGACCCTATGAAGAGACAAGAACTTGATGATGAACGAGAAATGGAAAGGGTACTAAAGGTTTATATGGGAGAAGAAGGGGAGGAAAACCTGCGTAAGTTAGACGAGAGTTTGGAAACGGTTAGGATACAAAAGTTAGAAATTGAGGAAAAGGATAAACTCATTAAAGAATTAATGCTAAAGTTAAACATGGAAAAATAGTTAAAAGTTAAAAGTTGTAAGTTATAGGTATTAGTTATTTGTTACTACTCAGGAGCTTTTACCACTAAGAACACAAAGTTTTTCACAATGAAACACAAGGATTTATTATTTATAATCGCTCAGATTCATCAATTTTATTGGAAAACGTTGTGTCCCTTGTCTTTTTCATTGTTTTCATTGTGGTTAAATCTCCTGAGTTGTAACAGTTATTTATCTCTTTTTATTCTTTGTGCTTCTTAGCGTCTTTGTGTTGGAAATAATATATAATAGAAAATGAATTTACAAAAGAATAATGACCTCTTATTTGGACAAATTGTTGATTTGATAGAATCGACAAAATCCAAAACCATTCAGCAAGTAAATAGCAACCTTACTTTGCTTTATTGGCATATTGGCAAGCATATCAACGAACATATTTTGAAAAATGGTCGCGGCGAATATGGTAAACAAATTTTACCTTCATTATCAGACAGTTTAACTTCTTTATATGGTAAAGGCTATAGTGAACCGAGCCTTGCAAGAATGGTAAAATTTCATAACTTTTTTCCCGAAAACATTTTGTCATCAGTGATGACAAAATTGACATGGACTCATTTTATTCAGTTATTAACACTAAAAGATCCTTTGCAACGTGAATTTTATGCCTCCTTATGTCATAATGAACATTGGAGTGTTCGTACACTTAAGGAACGCATCAATTCGATGCTTTTCGAGCGTACGGCATTAAGCAATAAGCCAGAACTGACTATTCAGAACGACTTGCAACAATTGAGAGATACCAAAGAAATGAGTTTTTCCTTGGTATTAAGAGACCCTTACCTATTAGATTTTTTAGGGTTGAAGGATACCTATAGCGAAAAGGATTTGGAACAGGGTATCATCAATGAATTGCAACATTTTATTCTTGAATTGGGTAATGATTTTGCTTTCTTGGCAAGACAAAAAAGAATAAGTATCGACAATGAGGATTATTATCTTGATTTATTATTCTTTCACAGGAAATTGAACAGATTAATTGCGATTGAACTTAAGCTTGGCAACTTCGAATATCATCATAAGGCACAGATGGAACTTTATTTGAGGTGGTTAGCCAAATACGAACAAAACCCTCACGAAAACAATCCGATAGGAATCATTCTCTGTGCCAATAAAAGCGAACAGTTAGTGGAATTGTTAGAACTCGATAAACAAGGCATCCACATTGCTTCCTATTATACCGAATTGCCTGATGTAGAATTGCTGAAACAAAAACTCAGACAATCTATTGCGAATGCAAAAAGCAGAATGGAAAATCTTAGTGGTTAGTGGTTAGTTGTTATTATAATGGGGTAAAGGAAAGCCTTGAAACATCAAATTGTTTCAAGGCTTTTTTTTATGCTTATTGGGACAACAGTAACATTTATTACGGATTCTTTTTTAGACGAATTGTAAAGTGATTGATGACACCTCTATTTAATTGTGCTCCGAAGGCTACCTTTTGATAGTCGGGACAACTTATATTGAATAAGAAATATCCTGGATTATGAGAAGGTATTATTGTTTGATGGTCTGCACCGGGTTTGTAGATTTTAGCGTTTTTGTCATCTTGGACTTCTGCTTTTAAGAGTGGGGTTCCATCTGCGTCATCTAAAACATCAAAATCGGCAATTGTATGTCTAGCACCTGAGGCTCGAAGGATTGCATCGAGTTTTATTTCGTTGGTGAAAGCCGGTTGTGATTTGCCGACATAACTATCTACCAAATCAAGAATATTTTCTATCACTATATCAGCTGATTTAAATAAGGGAGGTAATAAATCTGTTCCTGCAGCCTTCGTTACAATTTGTGCTTCTATGGGTTCGTCTTTTGCGTTTTCGAAATTAGAGATTTTAGTATCGATTTCTGTGATGTCGGCAGGGGTGATGATTGTCAATATTGTTATATTATCGTTTAACACGTTTCTAGCAGCCTTTGTCTTACTTACTTCTAGTTTAGAACCTTTGATGTAATAAGTGTGTGATTCGTCTAATTGCTTTAAAAGAGTTAGTTCTCCTAATTTTCTTGCCTTTACTTTAGCTCTCAAAATAAATTTTACTACTGTATCGGCCATTTCAAATTTTGTTGCTTCTGATTTAGTTAAACCGATTGGCACAGCGATTTGAGTGGTAGATGCCTTTTTTATTTTCTCAATGAATGACTTTAAATCTGTTATTTCATCACCTAATACGATTACTGTTGCTGCAATCAATGGATTTTTTGTTATTGTATCATCTACTCTTGTGTAGCTGTCTTCTTTTGCTGTTTGAATCTTTGTCATAAATTATATTTTTAATGTTTTAAAACCCACATTGTTTAATGGGCGTTTAATTTTTTTATTTATTTTATTGTTACTACTCTGGAGATCTTACCACAAGGGAAACAAAGGAAAAACAAGGAACACAAAGATTTCTTTTAAAATAATTGGTAAGTACCTATCCGAAACGTATTCTAATCCTTGTATTTCTTTGTACAAAACCTTGTGATTATTGTGAT
>CANCKV010000020.1 GCA_947378615.1 Chitinophagaceae bacterium
CAATATATCCTTCATGGCTTTGCAACAACATTTCCCCGATACCGGCAGTACCTCCAAAGTTGCCGTCAATTTGAAATGGCGGGCAGTTGTCCCAAAGATTATCTAGCGTCCCTTTTGATAACAAAGTCTGCAAAATCTTGTACGATCTATTGCCATCTTTAATACGAGCCCACAGCAAAAGTCGGTGTGCCATAGCCCAACCCGTGGATTGATCACCCCTATTATTGAGTGTAACACGAGCCGCATCTAACCAAGCCGGGGTATTGTTGTTGATTATTGAACCGGGATATAGACCAACAAGTTGTGAAATATGGCGATGTTGCTTTTCACCAAATTCTCCGTAAAAATTTTCCTCCCGAAATTCCTTTATCTGTCCTGAATAACCCACCTGCACTGGGTCGAGTTTATCTACTTGATTTTTTACAACATCCAGAAATGGAGATTTATATTTTAAAATAGAGGAAGCCTTCAATAAATCAGCATGATTTTCATAAATCATTTGTTGATCGAATGCACAGCCTACGGTTTGATATGCAGTCTTATTAACCCGTTGTTCAGGTGAATAAGAGTATTTGGCAAGGTAGTATTGATTGGAAGGAACTACTACTTTAGTAAGAAACTTAGACATTCCTTCGAGAGATGGGAGTGTTGTTGCAGTAAGGAACTTTGTATCTCTTGTATAATCATAATAGTCCCAAAACAATTGCGTAGTAAAACCACCACAACCTGGTCCCCCTACACTGTTGGGAGCGGTTTGAATGCTGTATGCACCGCAACCTGTGGCAACAAACCAACCATTTTCTCCCAATCCCGTGGCATAATGATTGGGGAATTTTGATTTTATATAATCCCCTGCACCTATTTTGGCTTCCTCCATGTAGGCATTGTGATAATCAACATAAGGCTGAAAAAGTTCTGCAAGATTTGTATTGAAAGAAGGCCAATAGTTCATCTGTACATTGATATTGTGCCAATAGCCTCCCGTCCAAGGGGTATATTCGTATTGACTCCACCCTCCTTGCAAGTTGGCAGGAAGTGAACCGGAACGTGAACTTGCTATCAGCAGGTATCGCCCATACTGAAAAAATAGTTCCTCCAAATAATTGTCACAAATGCCATTTTTATAATTGCTCAGCAACTGGTTGGTGGTGATATTGGGCATTTGGGAATGATTGAGTTGCAGATTTACTCGATTAAAAAGGCGGGTATAGTCGGCCAAATGGTTTTGATATAATTGTTGATACCCTTTTGAAACTGCATTAGCAATTCGCTCACTCACTTTTTCATGTGGGTGTGGAAAACCAGCAAATTTTAATGCAGGCGTTTTTTCTGTGAATACAGTGCTTTTGAGTTGATAATTAGTGCCTACTGCCACTAATATTACTACACTATCGGCATTTTGAACTGTTATTTTTCCATTGGCACCATTTGTATTATTCTCCGATACCATTTTACCCCCGTAGGGAATAACTTTAAATTGACCCTCAAACAATGTTCCGAAATACATCATTTTGCCCGATAAGGTTATTAAATCACCATCTGCCACTACTTTACCGGCTCTGCCATCGTTGTCGCCTTCTTTTCTTCCATAATTTTTGAGGTAAGGAATAGTAGGTCTTATTTTGAAACTGAGACTGCCTTTAGTATCAGCAGTGAGTTTAACTACAAATACATTATCCGGATAACTTGCAAAACATTCCCTTTTGTAGTTAACATTATTAAAAGTATAAGTTACACCTTGTGTTGCCGTATTCAAGTTCAAGTATCGTCTGTAATTTTTAACTTCCTTATGATTAAAATCGAGATACAACTCCGCAAAACCTGTCAATCCTGGTATTCCGTAATTACCTGTATTACATAATGTTTTTTCAGTTATTTGCATACGTTCAGTATCTGTTCGACCAAAAACAGACACCCCCATATAACCATTCCCCACTGGGAGTGAAAAGTTTTCCCATTCTCCATCGAAACCCTCCGGCTTGTTTTTTAATTCTTTAACCCCGCTATTAGGTGCAGGTGAATCATACCAAAGTTCATAGGGTTTCTTTGTTTGTGTAGATTTGGATTCTAATTTAACCTTAGCCTGTCCAAATACTTTATTGTGGACACCAACCGTTACACACAAAATCACAGTAATCAATACTGCTTTGCTACTCATTTTCTTTATTTCAATTTTTAAATCCATATTCTCAGGTGATTGATTAACATAAAGCTGTAACTAATTCTCGCTTGGTTTCAACGTCTTTTTTCATTTACGACTAACATTTAGATATATGTTAGGCATGTATTAGCAAAACCTGACAAGCGGAGTACATATCTGGTCCAGATTACCACATAACCAATTCTCCTCAACATTCTTTTTCACCATATCTCCCATTCAACCAGTGAAATCCAATAAAACATTTATTTCATATCAAATTGTTTCATAACAAATCGAAGGCAAGTATCCTGTTGCTCCTGAAAAGTCCAATGTCCTGTATTTGGCGCCAAAAAGATTTCTTTTGGTGCTGTGGCAACATTATAAACAGCAAAAGAAGTTGTTGGCCCACAAGTTTTATCATTAAACCCAAAGGAGAATATGATAGGCTTTTTAAGCTGCCTTGCAAAATTTATCCCATCGTAATATCTAGTTGTTTGTACAATAGTATCAGTAAGTGCTAATTTGCTATTCTTAAATTGATGTGGCCAACCACCTACTCTTCCGTGAAGATAGCCTTCCATATCTGTTAAGGCGGGGTGCATAACAACGGAACATTTCACACGTGAATCAATTGCAGATACAGCCAATGAGAGATTCCCACCCTGACTGCCGCCCCAAGTTGCAAGATTTACACCGTCAAACTTTTCAAGACCAAAAATAAAATTCACTCCCCGAACACATCCGTTGTACACACGATTGTAATAATACTTTTCTCTGCTATTGTTATTAAATAATGGATAGCCATCCAATGCCCCTACACGCAGCAATTGATAAACTTCATCCGCCATATCAATCGGAATACCGTGGATTCCAACTTGTAAAGTAATAAAACCCTTTTCCGCAATTTCAATCATGGGCTTATAACTTCTTACCCCTGCACCAGGCAAATAATAGATAGCAGGGTATTTTCCAGCAGCCTTTGGAATGGCAAGAACACCGAAGAAGCGTGCGGCACCATAAGCACCAGGTTTTCCATTATAATTGTAACTGACGTTATAAACGTCCACTTTATCGGTGCTTTTATTAGGCATATAATCCATTTTAGAACAAAGAGGTTCGGCATCCCAACTCTTTTTCTGTTCATTCCAATAGGATACAAAATCGTTTGGTAATGGCGTGGACGCTTTTATTGCATTAGGGTCAAAACCAAGCGTGATGAAATTGGAATATTTAATATCATCTACAGTAATGTTTGCATCAAGTGTTTTGAAGCCAGGTTCTGAAGCTCCTTTGAGCTTAACAAAAGCCACCCCATTCTTAATAGCCATCTTTCCATTAGTTTCTACGGGCATCATCTCCATTCCGTAACTATATTGGATTTCACCTTTTTGAATGGTTTCCCCTGCCTTAGTTACATAAATATCTAATCCTACCTCTTCATTGGTCTTATATATCCAGTCGGAATGATTGGGTTTTAATATGATTTCTACAAACGATTTCTGATTTGTCTTTTGCCCCCAAATGGATAAAGACATCAAAATAAAAATGGGAAGAACAAAAAGTTTATTACGCATAATTCAAATTTTTAAGATTAATAATTTTATTGAAGTTAAGTAAATATGATTTTGGCATTAAGTTGTAGATATTAAGTTGTACGTTTTACGTTATAAGTTGTACGTTTCAAGTTTGCTGATTTGTGAAAAAAATTGATGAAGGTAGAATCTGATTGTATTTCTATTGTAAAGATTAATCATCTATCAAAATTGTCCTGATTCTAATTTGATTCAATTTTGATAATGAGGAATAGTCACTTCTTATCACGGCTACGCCACTCTCACTCACATTATCAATGCTTTGTTGAGATGTACTATTTTGACTAGACAATCTAAAACTGATAGATGTCGTTATTAAACTGATACCAATCGCTCATTAATTGATGAGTATCGTTATTAATCTAATCCATATCGTTCTTCATCTGATAGGTGTAGTTTTCAATCTGAAGGGTGTAGTTATCTTGCAGAGCCTACTAATTCTCCTACGGAAAGGGGTAATTATGTCCCGAAGGCATCTAATTGTCCTAAAATGACTACTAATTTTCCTACAGAGCCATGTATTTATTCTGTTCTACCTACTAATTCTCTCAAAATGCCTTATAATTATTCTAAAAAGCCTACTAATTCTGTCAAAAAGACCTATTGTTATCGTTCTTATTGGTTACGGATAATTACTAAATGATTGGCTTAAAGTACTAATCAAGGCAACCTTATTAAAGAGCTTTATTGCCGATGCAATTTCATGATTAAGCTTAACATAGATTATACAATTGAACTCTACTTCATTAGATAAAACACAATTCTTATTTCCTTATTCTACCATTAATCTTCTCACTTTATTTACTATTTTATCATTCCTTATCAAAACATAATAAACACCTTTTGGCAAACCATCTAATTTGACAATTGGATTACTTGCATCATTAAATGAAATATCTCTTACTACTTTACCCATGCCATTTATTATTTCTACCTTATTGATACCTACCCCATTTATCCTGACGGCATTCTTTGCAGGATTGGGTGACAAAGAGTAAGCGAATGGCTTATCATTTAGTAGAGAAACAGTTTTACTAAAAAGGATTTCTCCATCCGATTTAACAACCTTGATAATATAGTAATCAATGACATCCATTTCGGTAGAATCAATTACCGAATATTCCTTTTCAGAAGTAGGTTTAATAGTGGCAATGGAAGAATAATGAATTGCATCCTTACTCTTTTGAATTTCAAAATGGTCAATGCCAATTTCATTGGCTACCGACCAATTGATTCTTGGCCATCCTGCTACCCAATTAGCCGTTATATTATTCAGAATGAGGGGCAATAAAGTATCTGAAACCTTCGCATTAATACTTGCCACCTTATTGTCTAAAGTAGAAACGGTAATAGTGGCATTACCCAACCCATTTGCGGTAACGAGTCCCAATGAATTGACTGTAACTACGGTTGTATCACTACTTTTCCAATTGAATATTTGCAGTGTGGCATTTGATGGAATGGTAGTGGCAACGAGTGTGACCGTATCTTTTGGATGCAATGAAAGAGTTGAAGGAGTGACTGAAATTCCGGTGGCAGGAATATCTGTCAATTGTAATATATCTAAACTGTCTTTTCCAGGAAGTAAAGCAAAGTAACCGGGCTGCGTTAAGAAACCGGCAATGGTATCCACACAATTAATGATTGTTGAACTATCAATCGCCACTACAATAGCAAGTCCTTTTGGATTGACATTAGTGGTAATAGAAACAGGAGTCAAGGCATTGTATAGGCTTGTTTTATTAGTGATTGCCGCCCCTAATTTGCCTCCACTTCCATATAAAGTGATGGTTGAACCCATTGAATTTTGGCGGGTAAGCGTGATAGAAGAAGTGGTAATATTCAGACAATAAGCGGTAGGTGTAGTTACAGTGTAATATTCATAAGGCATTCTGAAAAATACCTTATTGACATAATTGAATTTACCTGCAAACAATTTCAACTTGAAATTGATGGATTCATCCCGATACAATGCTCCATTGAAACAAGTGGGAGGTCCGGAGAAAGTTGCCATTGTTATCACCCCACTTGAATCGGCAATGGTGCTGTAGGATTGCCAATATTTAGTATTTTTTCCAAAATAAACCCTTGTCTTATTAATAGTATCCCAAACCATTGTGCTCCAATTGTAAATTACAGGCTCCACTATTGCCTTAGCATACGGAGTAAATGAAATGGAGGAATTAGATAAATAACTTGATGGTAAAACAGACTGATTCCTGCCAAACACCCTACATTCAGAAAAAGCTATTGTACGACCATAAACCCGAATATATTTATAACCGAGGGTATCGATGCCATACAAATCGTAAGTGTTTGGTGCCATTGGAACCACCACTGTACCTACCGCTTTTATCAATGATTGATAGTAGGCAAAGGGTTTGCTGCCTTGACCACCCAAGATATTATAGGTTGCAAAAGTGGAGTCGTTAGAAACCCATACTTCAAACAAACGTCTTGCCTCTGGGTTGTTGAGATTGGAATCAGGTACTAATTGTAATTTTTCTATGGAAATTGGATTCGGAAAAGACAATTGCACCCAAGAACCTATACCGACAGATGGTCGCCAACTTGTACCCATCTTGCCGTCATTGATGTTGGCACCCAAATATCTTGTGCTAAGTTTAGAAGAAGATGTTACTTTGGCTATAGAGGCGATGTTGGCACCATTCCCAAATTCATTTAACAAATGAGTATAATTAGGTTGCAACCCTGCATTATTAACGATGGTCAAGGCATTGCCACTCCAAGGCAGAGTACTTGTAAACTTTACACCAAAACCACCAATATTGGCATAATTACTGTCAAAAACATTTGTTGCATACCAACTTGGAGGCCAAGTACTCGTAACTGACTCTCCATAAGCCCTTGAATTACTATTTCCACATTCAGCAATATTATTTTTCCATGTATTATTATAGCCATTTGCACCATCCTGATAAATCATCGTTTCCAATACATCATTCTTTCCACCTGCACGTACATAATTATATTTAGCATTGGATGATTGCACACCATACATATAAACACCGGCAACAATATCGCCCATTCCAAAACCATATTTTGCAGCCGTGCCAAAATCTGAAACCCTGTTATATAAAATATTGGTATTGCCACTATACATTGGATTGGCGAGATTGTGGAGAGAATCGGGGTTGTATCGTTGATTGATACCAAAATAAGCCACATCAGCCACATCGTTATGGAGGACATTTAGATTTTTGGTAATATTGGCATATATGCCTGATGACTGATAAAAGTCTGTACCAATTGCCCGAATCACATTGTTGTTGATATTGATGTTATTACAGATACTTGAGTTGAAAGCATCATTAACACCATGACCAACAATTACAGCCGCTGCGGTAAGGTCATGAAAAACATTCCCTTCAATGACTATATTGCTGTCATTGCTTGTCAAATAAATTCCTGCACCGGACAGATGTTCAAACCGACAATCCTTAATAGTAATATCATTGGCGTATTTCAGAATCAACTGCCCCTCAATAGCCGTATAATCGCTGTATAAATCTGCTTGACTAAAGCCCATGGTTTTAGTTAAATACCCATTCCAATTACCATATTTGAATGCGACACCCTGAAATTGAATGTTCTGAACGTTTGCATTATTCTTTCCAATAACAGTTATCAAAGTATCCACTTTTGGAGCGACTATGGTTGCTGTTTTCAAATCTTCTCCCGGCTGTGGGTAATAATATACCTGACTTGTAGTTCGGTTCAAATAAAATTCGCCAGGCTCATCTAATTCCTCAAAGGCATTCCATACTTGTATTTGCTTTTGTGGATTATAGAGATAACGTGCAGTCCAATTACTAAACAGGGGTTGTCCCATAAGTATAATTGATTCGCTGTCATTTATGGGTTTGATGGCTTTACATGGCATCTCGATATGCTTAAAAACGCCTTGTTGGAATATCCGAACATCAGAGATATTGCTGTAGTTTTTGATGTCTGCCGACTTTACAATGTAGCCATCGCCTGCACCAATATAGGGGGAATTGGGTTGGGTATAGGATTTGGGAAACACAGTAATAAAATCACTCTTCGCCTGCCTTGCCCTTCTACCATTTATCCATATATATCTAAAATTTTTGGCAAATCCTGCACTTATAGGCACGTTAGCCACATAATAATTCTGACCAGTCACTTTTGTCCATCCTGTAATCTGCTTTCCACCAGAAATGATTGGTTTTTCATTGTTGAATGCTTGGTAGATAACATTGTATCCGTTGCATCCTCCATCTGTATTGGTGAAATTCAACGTACTATCTAATAAATATTCACCGCCTCTTAGATTTACGATGATGTCCGAACCCATCAAGGGTATCATTTTACGCAAGGTGTCACGAACCTTTACAATCGTTGCATAAGGATTGGCGATAGTACCTACATTATTATTATTGTTATTGCCATTGATAGGGTCAACATAAAATGTGACGGGAGGGCCGTAGCGATAGATATGACCCGTTACTGAAACGGTGGCGTTAGTTTGGGTAATGTTGTTGTTATAAACACTTGAAAAAGTGGAATCAATAATTAGAGTGCCCGCAATTGTGGAATTGGAACCTTTCGCCAAATTTAATTGTATTGCATCAGTTGCCGCCTGCCCCATATTCAATAATAAAACACTGCCAATTTGTATGGATAGTCCAACGGAGACCGTCAAATTACTTGATGCCCCTGTTTGTGCTTGCAGGGAGACAGAGGCATTATTAATCAAATTAATTTGTCGAAAAGTAGTGCCACCCGAAGGAACAGCAATCACATTGATTGGTCCGATTCCATAAGAACCGTCAATATTGTTACCATTAAACGTAATAATATCAGTAGTAGCAGGGATTGCACCCCGACTCCAATTATTGATATTGCCCCATTCGCCATTTGTTCCTCCTTTCCATTGATTGACAGTTTGTGCATTTATAGTGGTTGTATAAATTGCACAAAGAATCAGTAACAATGATTTAAGAGAGGCACATTTATGTAAAAAATATTTCATTAAAAAAGTTTATAGAGTTATACGTTTTAAGTTGTACGTTTTAAGTTGTACGTAAAGACGAATTGAAACTAAAGACTACATCTTATTTTTTTACTTAATCCTGACTGATGTGATAAAAATTCGTTTAATATTCATAAATGGGTTTTGCCCATTTCTATTATATGCCGTCCTTTCAGGACTTTTTATATCCAATTAAGCCCCATTATTATGCTTTTCAACTCTTGTTTTGCACTCACCGCTCATCACTCATAACTCATAACTTACAACTCATTTCACCACCAATCTTTTCGCTTGTTTTTCTCCTTTCTCATTAGTAACCAAAACGAAATAAACACCCGCAGCAAGTCCATCAATGTCAATTGTAGGATTACTTGCATTTTTGAAGGTTACTGACTTTATTACTTTCTCAACACCATTCATCACTTCCACCTTTTTGATACTTTCGCCACTAATAGTGAAGAAGTCTTTTGCAGGGTTTGGTGAGATGGTATAATTTATATTGCTGTTAGTATTTTCCAAAATTATTATCTTACTATAAGTGTGGTTATCAGTTGTACTTATCGCTTTTATCCGATAATAACTAATGCCATTAGTAAGTTTTTCATCAATTGCCTGATACACTAAATTTTTCATTGTTTTTTGATAGGCAATTGTATAAAAATTCACCCCGTCCGTGCTCCTCTCCACCTGATATTGGATTATGTTTTCTTGATTGGCTACTGTCCAATTTATCCATGCCTTTCCATTTTTATTCTCAACATTTATTGCAGTAAAAGCTACTTGAAGTGTTTCGCTTATACTCAATAATAACTCGAAACGTTTCTTTCCAAGACTGCTCGTATCTGCTGTTATTGCAAAAGAATAGGGTGAGTTGAGTTGCAATTCTTGTTGTTGATGTAAGAATTTGTCATTTAAAATAATTTTATTACCTGCATTTAAACCTACCACCTCACTCAACTTTAATTGAAATGACGCGATATTCTTGCTGTTTACATTTAACCTTATGGTATCATTGACTATTGGCAAGGGGTGAGTGGCAATTGCTACATCAACCGTATCCTTCCTGCTTGTAAGCACCTGATTTCCACTATTGAATGACACTGCATCAAATAATGGATTAAATATTTTTGAACCATTCGCATTGTAACGAACAACTATCTCATCGAGTAAATTGTTATCCATCGAATACAATCCTACCCTGAAATTTGGTTCAGTATTGACTCCAAAATAATTGAAGTTCGGGATGATGGAATCTATCTTGTGGGATTCACTAAAGGTTACGGTATTACCCGTTTTGTTCGCCTGTACAAAAAATGCCTGCCCAATCGCAATAAAATCAGCTTTCATATTGCTATAACCTGTTACAGCATTTGTTACAATACCGTTTGAATAGGTGGTATAGTTTCCATTACCTGAATTAGGGCTATATGTCCACATATTATTTGTAATACTTGGATTAGAAGTCTGAAATATTGAAAAACGTATCTGATTGGGATACGGATTTGCAAGCAGGGTGTATAAATGCTTTGAAGTATCATTCAAGGCGACTGTCAAATTTCCTTGTATCAAAGCCCCTGTTGCACTAAGTACCACTGAAACAGGCGATAAGGGAGCGGCACTATTCAATTGGTTGGTACAACTTCCCACATCCCTATCTCCCCTAACATTAACCTTATAACCTATTCCTGGAGTTAGATTTGTAGAATTTGTATTTGGAATGGATACCCACCTACTTCCGTTTATAGGCGTGGCATTGTAGGTGAACATACTCGGAACACCTGTTGGAGTGACATCAAAACCATTACTATTATACTTATCCGACGACGATTGACCATTTCCAAGTGTGCTACCACAAGTTGAACCTCCTGTTCCTGTACCCGTTATATACATCTGTTGCTGCCAACTATTTTGAATGGTCTGTGAAACAGGGCTACCGATAAAACTATACTTGCGTGCAGATTTTGATGGAATATATAACTGTGCAGTCACATTACCTATTATCTTTCCCCCAATTGAAGGTATCCTTGCAGTACCTAAGACATTGGAGACAAGGGTTAGATTTCCATTTGATGCTAGTACACCCGAAGTGGATTTAACCATATTATTCACCATCACTGTATTACCCAATAAAATGGTGTCGGCACTATTGATGGTCAACGTTTTTAAGGCGTTTGAAGTTCCCTGTATTGATTGAGAAAAATAAACAGTACCCTTTCCTGTCATTATCAGATTTGATTGAGGAGAACCAACTAAGTTTCCCAAACCAGAAAGTGTGTCATTTATGACCAATGTATCATTATTCAAGTTAAGGGTAGCCCCTGTTTGTACACTACAATTTCCTATGACAGTTGTTCCACTAAGGGCAGGATAATTGGTGAGTCCACTTGGTATGATGACGTTAGAACCGGTAGGTGGCAACTTGGTATTTTGCCAATTACTTGCTGTTGACCAATTCGTGTTCGTTGCCCCCGACCAAGTATAACCCATTACATTCACTGTTGAAGATGCCACTTTACTGCTATCGTCTGTGGTAGCAGTAATGGTAGCGGTTCCATAACCTACCGCTGTGACCAAGCCCAGAGAATTGACAGTTGCCACTGTGGTATCGCTACTACTCCAAATGATATTTTGGATGGTTGCATTAGACGGAATCGTGGTGGCAACAAGTGAAGAGGTATCATTTGGATGCAATGCCAAGCTTGAAGGGGTTAAAGTCACACCCGTAACAGGAATGTCTGTAATCTGCATCAAAACTGTACTGTCACTACCTGGTATAAAAGCTAAATAACCAGGTTGGGTTAAGAATCCTGTAATAGTATCGACTAAATTGATGATGTTCGTACCTCCAATCGTTACTGATATTGCCAATCCATTAACCTGTGTTTTGGTTATGATGGAAATTGGAGTCATCGCATTGTATAGACTTGCAATAGTTGCGATATGACTACTATTTGAACTAAATAATGTGTAATTGGAGCCAAAAGGTGACTGCCGAGTTAATATTAAAGACGAAGATTTAAAATTCAAACAATAGGCATAAGGAGTAGGCAAAGTATAATATTCGAAAGGCATCCTAAAGAACACTTGTTTAAAATTATTATTTTTACCTGCATACAATTTCAATTTGAAATTAATGGGTTCATCTCTAAATATTGCCCCATTGAAACAAGTTGGAAGTCCTGCATAAGTTGCTAAAGAAATAACGCCATTAGTATCGGCAATAGTATTGTATGATTGCCAATACTTAGTATTGCTGCCCAAATATACCCTTGAACTATTGATGGTATCCCAAACCCTTTGACTCCAATTATAGTTAACAGGTTCTACCACCGCCGCAGTGAATGGGGCAAATGAAAGGGTAGAATTAGACGTATAGTTGGTAGGCAATACAGATTGATTTCTGCCATATACCCTACATTCAGAGAAACCTATCGACCTGCCAAATATCCTTATATACTTATATCCAAGCGAGTCCATACCATATAATTCATAGGTATTGGGTGCTATTGGAATTTTTCTGGAAGAATAAATTACAATTTGTGATTGGTAGTAGGCAAATGGTTGACTACCCTGTCCACCTAAAATATTGTAGGTTGCAAAGGTTGAGTCATTCGAGACCCATACCTCAAACAAGCGTCTTGCCTCGGGATTGTTGTAATTGGAATCAGGAGTTAATTGTAATTTCTGAATGGCAATCGGATTAGGAAATGCCAATTGCACAAAAGCACCTACCCCTGCCTTAGGACGCCAACTCGTACCTAACCTGCCATCATTGATAAAGGAGGCTTTATAGCTTGTGTTGGAATCGGAAGAAGATTTGACAGATGCCTGTGAGGCAATATTGATTCCATTACCAAACTCATTCAATAAATAGGAAAAATTTGATTGTAAACCTGAATTATTGATGATGTTCAAAGCATTACCACTCCAAGGTGGAGAATTAGTGACTGTTGCATGCATACCTGAATAAGTGGTAACATTGGCATAGTTGCTGTCAAAAACATTTGTTGCCAACCAACTTTTAGGATAATTACTCGAAACTGTTTGTCCAAAAGAACCTGAATTACTATTACCACATTCAGCCACATTACTTTTCCACGTATTATTAAGTCCATTACCGCCATCCTGATAAATCATTGTTTCTAATACATCATTCTTTCCGCCTGCACTCACATAATTGTATTTGACATTTGAAGACTGTACGCCATACATATAGACTCCTGCTACAATATCACCCATTCCGAAACCATATTTTGCACTTGTACCAAAATCAGTCACCTTATTGTATAGGATATTCGTATTACCACTATATAAAGGATTAGCAATATTATGGAGTGAATCTGGGTCATAGCGTTGATTGATACCAAAATATGCAACATCTGCCACATCGTTGTGAAGAATACTTAGATTCTTGGTGACATTGGCATAGATGCCTGAAGCCTGATAGAAATCAGCACCAATTGCTCGAATCACATTGTTATCAACGGTGACATTCGTACAAATATTTGCATTGAAAGCATCACTTGCATTTTGTCCAACAATGACTGCGGCTGCTGTTAGGTCGTGAAAAATATTTCCTTCTATAACTATATTGCTGTCATTACTTGGCAGATAAATTCCCGCACTTGAAAGGTGTTCGAACCTACAGTTCTTAATGGAAATATTATTGGCATATTTTAGTATCATTTGCCCCTCGATGGAAGAATAATCTGAATACAAATCAGCCTGACTAAATCCAATGGTCTTAGTGAGGTATCCATTCCAATTGCCATATTCAAAGGCAATACCCTGAAACTGAAGGTTCTGAACATTGGCGTTATTCTGCCCTGCTACAAAAACTAAAGTATCTACAGTGGGTGCCACCACCGAAGCCGTTGACATATTCTCTCCAGGTTGAGGGTAATAATAAACCTGTCCTGTGGTTCGATTCAGGTAAAACTCTCCAGGTTCGTCCAATTCCTCAAAGGCATTCCAAACTTGGATTTGCTTTTGTGGATGATAGAGATAACGGGCAGTCCAATTACTGAAAAGAGATTGCCCCATCAGAATGATACTTTCACTATCATTGATTGGATTGAATCCTGCTACAGGCATCTCAATATGCTTGAATACTCCTTGTTGGAATATACGCATATCAGCTATGTTACTATAATTCTTTATATCAGCAGTCTTGACGATATAGCCATCACCTGCACCAATATAAGGCGAGCCTAGCAATGTGTAAGGTTTGGGAAATACAGTGATAAAATCACCTTTAGCTTGCCTTGCCCTTCGTCCGTTTA
>CANCKV010000021.1 GCA_947378615.1 Chitinophagaceae bacterium
GATAATATGATGAATCTGGAATTGTTGTTCTTTGCATCAAAAGCAACAGGCGATACCTCTTTCAAACATATTGCCATCACTCATGCGCTAACTACCATGAAAAACCATATTCGTCCTAATTTTAGTACCTATCATGTAGTAAATTATGATTCAATTACGGGGAAACCATTGCAACGTGAAACTTTTCAGGGCTATGCCAATAACTCTACTTGGGCAAGAGGTCAGGCATGGAGTATTTATGGTTTTACAATGGTATATCGGGAAACAGGAGACAAACGTTTCTTGGAGACAGCACAACATTTAGCTGATTTCTTCTTGAATAATGCAAGACTACCAAAGGATAAGATTCCTTATTGGGACTTTAATGTAAATCAACCCGGCTATACTCCACAGTTTAAGTACGATTCGTCATCATACAAAGAAATTCCAAGAGATGTTTCTGCTGCGGCAATAGTGGCATCTGCCCTGTTTGATTTAAGTAAATTTTCTGGAAAGAAAGGCAATACTTATCAAGCAGCTGCGGTTGAAATACTCAAGTCAATTGCATCTTCTCAATATACTGCGGAAGTAGGCAGTAATAATAATTTTATTCTCAAACATGTCACAGGAAGCTTCCCTCATGGTTCTGAAATAGATAAGCCATTGGTTTATGCAGATTATTACTATTTGGAAGCCATGTTGAAATATAAAAAATTCTTGGATAAATCAATAAATAACTAAATAATTGATAAAGAGATTGAATAAGATATTAGTAGCGTTTTTGGTCATCACAGGCATTGTGTTTTCTAAACAGACATTTTCTCAAGAAAACAAGTCTGTTAGTCGCACAATTTCTGTTGATGTGTCTAAAGAAAAAGGACACACCATCAAGGCTTGGAAAAAATGTATTGGTGCAGGAAGGGCGAATGAAGGATTACGTGCCGATTGGCAGGAACAATTGAGACAGGTAAAAAAAGATTGTGGATTTGAATATATACGTATGCACGGATTGTTGCATGATGATATGGGCGTTTATTTTGAAGATGAAAAAGGTAATCCCATCTATAATTGGCAGTATATCGATAAGCTACATGACTTTCTATTAAGTATCAATATCAAACCCTTTGTTTCATTGACGTTCATGCCAAGTGCCTTGTCTAGTGGAACAAAGACGCAGTTTTGGTGGAAAGCAAACATCAATCCTCCAAAGTCTTATCAGAAATGGAGTGACCTTATTAAGGCTTTAACGGAACATTTTACAGAAAGATATGGAAAGGAAGAAGTGAAGAATTGGTATTTTGAAGGATGGAACGAACCTAACTTGAAAGGTTTTTGGACGGGTGATATGCAGGAATTCTTTAAGTTATATGATGCGAGTGTACATGCTATCAAGAGTATATGTCCTGATTACAAAGTAGGTGGACCAGGTACAGCTGGAAATGGTTGGGCAAAGGAAATGATTGACTATTGTAAACAAAATAATTGTCCTATTGACTTTATCTCCACCCATAACTATGCGGTAAAACATGGTTTCTTAGATGAAAATGGCAAGATGGGTGCAATATTCAACAATAACCCAAAAGCAATTTCAGATGGTGTAATCAAAGTTCGTCATCAGATAGATAGTTCCTCAATGCCTAATTTGGAATTGCATTATACAGAATGGAGCTCATCTTCTACTCCAAGAGACCCTATTCATGATGCCTATCATTCTGCTGCTTTTATCTTGGATAAGATTAAAGGGACAGAAAATGCGGCTAACTCCATGTCTTATTGGGTGTTTACAGACATTTTTGAAGAACAAGGGCCAAGGACAACTCCTTTTCATGGTGGTTTTGGTCTGATGAATTATCAGGATATTAAGAAACCTGCCTATTTCACTTATCAATTCCTAAATAAATTGGGTAATACTGAATTGAGAAATACAGATGCAGCTTCATGGGTATGTAAAAGCGACAACGGTAATATTCAGGCTTTGTTTTGGGATTTCACTATCACTCATCCTGGCGATTCTGTTTTAGACCAAGTATATTATAAAAGGGATTTACCATCAAAGGACAAGGGTACGGTACACTTGAAATTGACAAATGTGCCTAAAGGAAAATACAACCTGAAGGTGACAAAAGTTGGTTATAAAAGTAACGATGCATACGCGACGTATTTGCAATTAGGGTCACCTAATCAATTGACAAAGAAACAGGTTGAAACTATTAAGGAGGCAAATGCAGGCAATCCTGTTATTTCAAAACAAGTGGAAGTGAAAGGGGATGGCAAGTTTGGGTATCAATTACCAATGAGAGAGAATGATGTGTATTTGGTGGAGTTGGAAAAGTAAAATCGACCACTGATTAGAGTGATTAGAGTAAATAGAGTGATTTAGGAATCAAAGGAAGGCTTCGCTTTGAGCGAAACCTTCCTTAAAGTAATAACGATAAAAATGAAGAGATTAAGTATTTGGACACTTGTTTTGTTTTTCTTATTTAGTGGCTTCGTTTCTTATGCCCAAAATAGGATTACCACCGATTTGTCTGGAAGTGGATGGAGACTTTGGAAAGATGAAGACACTACTTGGAAACAGGATGTCGTTTTCTTACCTCCTGTAACTCTTTCAACACTACCTATTCATCCTCCAACAGGTGGATGGGATGAATTGAGTAATAAAAATGGATTGAATGTAAATGTTCCAGGCACTGCAGAAGAGTATTTACAAAAAGTATCAAGCCCTGAAGGGGATATTAAAGGGGTTAGTTGGTGGTATCGCAACATTCAGATACCTGTTACAAGTTCAAATCGTAAGGTTTTAATTCGTTTTGAATCTGCCCGTTACCGTTCGGAGGTATTTATCAATCATAAATTAGTGGGGTACGATTTGATAGGAAACACCCCTTTTGAGGTTGACATTACCAATGAAGTAAAACAAGGCGAAACTGTACAGTTGGCAGTGAGAATTACCGACCCGGGTGGTGATTTTGATTGGAGGGATTGGGTAAATATCCCTTGGGGTAAAGTGAATGTTGGAGGTAGTCATGGTTTTGGTGGTATCATAGGAAGGGTTCAATTGATTTCTTGCAATCCCATTTATATAGATGATATCTATATGCAGAATACCCCCGAATATCATACTGCAAATGCTATTATTACCCTTAATAATTCTTCTCAAAAGTCAGAAAAGACCAACTTGTCTATTTCTGTCAGGGATAAGAAAGACCCTTCAGTAGAGATATTTCATACCGAACTCAAAGACTTGATGATTAAACCGGGGCAGGATTCTATTTCTATCAAGATAAATGCACCTGCTGCCAAATTATGGGATGTTGACAATCCGAATCTTTATACCTGTACCGTTTCCTTGGGAAATAAGTCAAAAACAATGGATGAAGACAAGAAAACTTTTGGTTTCCGTTGGTTTGAGTTGGCTGGCATTGGTACAGATGCGATGTATCGCTTGAATGGAAAACGTATAATGTTAAGAACTTCGATTAGTTGGGGATTTTGGCCGGTAAATGGGTTGATTCCTACACCTGAAATGGCTGAAAAACAAATCAGATTAGCAAAAACATTTGGATTGAATATGTTGAACTTTCATCGTTGTATCGGGTCGCCGATAGTAATGGAAAAGGCCGATGAGATTGGGTTGTTATATTATGAAGAACCCGGTAATTATAGGGGAGGAAATACCGACCTTTTTGCAAGGGCCTGTATGCGTGAGAAAATTTGTAGAATGGTCAAGAGAGACCGTAGCCATCCTTGTATGATTATTTATACCCTGCAGAATGAGATGCGTAATGTGGATTCATTGATATTCCTTTCACAAAAAAGCGATATGAAGGCGGCACACGAAATTGACCCATCAAGGGTGATAGTCCGTACTTCTGCATGGGCGGTTGAGGGGATAGATAAAGACGACCAATCTAAACTTCATACCCGCCCCTTTGATACGACACAATATATGAGTGGCTATTATGATTTTCATCGTGCTAGTGGTCCTCATACTTGGAATCAATCCTTTTATAAGAATCCAACCAATTATTATGGTTATACCACAAATGCCAAAGAAATTGTTTATTGGGGAGAAGAAGGGGCGTTGTCCACTCCATCTAGACTTGAACTCATTAGGAATGACATTAAAAAGAATCCAAATTTAGGGTGGGATGGAGCCTTGTATCTCGATGAATACAAACAGTTTGAAAATTTTATCAAGCAAAAGAAACTCGAAACCGTATTTCCTTCTGTAGATGCATTGACGACTGCAATGGGAAAAATCTCCTTAGAACATCAGGGAAGAAAAATAGAAAACGTTAGGATTGGTAATGTGACAGATGGTTATGCCATCAATGGATGGGAATCGGAAATAGTGGAAAATCATTCTGGAATTGTAGATTGTTATCGCAATCCAAAGGCCGACCCTGCAATTCTTTCCTACTATAACCAACCACTTTATGTGGCAGTAAAACCCCGCAAACAAGTAGTGGAATTACCCGGAGATGTGGTGGTGGATTTCTTTATGGTCAATGAAAAGAACCTCAATGGGAATTTCAATTTAGCTATCGATGCAAAAGACCCCGCAGGCAAGACAATATTCTCCAAACAAATTCCTGTTACCATTTCAGGTGGAGATGTGTTTGGTCAATTGATTTCTGATGGTATTACTATCCCTGTAAATACAATTGGTGGCATGTATAAATTATCATCTTCAATCATTGATGCATCTGGGAAAACAGTTGCTATCGGACATGATGATGTATTTGGAGTAGATTGGAAAACTCAAACTATCAAGGGAAATGGAGCAGTCTGGGAATTTGGAAATAGTATCAAAGACTTCTTTAAGAATCAAAAACAAAAAGAAGTGCCCAAATATTCAAACGATACTAAAGAATTGGATTGGATGATTGTTGCCCGTTCACCAAAAGGGGGAGATATTGAGATGATACCAACCGATCAATTACGTGATGAGACTGGAAAAGCAAAGGGGTTAACTGGGAAATATTATATTGGCTATAACTTCGAAAAACAAGCAGCAAAACAAAATGAAAGAAATGTAAATATTGCCGTTAACGATGGTGCTACACCCCACCCAAGTGTAACTGCCACCAACAATTATAGCATCAAATGGGAAGGAACAATTGTTCCTCCTTATACAGGCACCTATTATTTTCAGATGGAATTGGCTTATGGTGATGTTGGTGATTTGATAGTTGATGGCAAGAAACTGACTTTTAATCCCAAAAAGAAATGGGTTACGGGTAATGTACAATTAGAGGAAGGGAAGGCAGTCAATATATTAGCAACATTACAACACCACAATGCTTATTCTTCTTGTAAGTTATTATGGGGTATGCCTGATCCAGACCCAATTGAGGGGCAGTCGCTTATCAATCGGGTGAAAAATGAGGGCACTACCCTTATTATTCTTGACAAAGCCGACACATGGATGAAATTGATTGAAAAGAATACGGCTATTAAATATACAAAAGCGTTTAAGGTAGGTGCCAATTGGTTGGGCGGTGTTGCCTTTGTAAAATCACATCCTCTTTTCAAAGATTTGCCTGTCAATCAAGGACTCAATTGGCCTTATGAGGCTGTTGTACATAATGGCAATGAACGTTTGGGATTAGAAATGGAAGGAGAGGAATTGGTAGTAGGCAGCTACCATAGTTACCCGCAAAAGTTAGGTACGAGTGTGGGCGTAATTAATTGTGGAAAGGGTAAAATTATCTTCTCTACCCTTGACATTGCAGGTAATTTACATTCTTTAGAATCTACTTCAGGAGTGGCTAAGAAACTATTAGGTAATTATCTTGATTTCGCAATGGAGAAGAAGTGAATGAATTAATAATTGAGAATGGATAGTTGATTGACTTAAATAGGGGATGATTTGGCAGTCAGGTTTATCAGAGATAATTGATGCCTATTAAGCAAATATTCATTAAGGTGAGGGATTGTATTCATTGGATGTTTGAAGTATTGAATTGATAAAAAAATGATATGAATATGTGTATAATATATAAGATAAATATTAAGGACAGAAGTCCTAGTTGATTTGTGTAACATTCACTCAATTTAATTTTTAAGTATAAAACGGTTCTCTTTATGAATTTTAATAATAACAAAAAACGCTCAAGTATGAAAAAAAGTAAATTTTTATTGATTCTCCTTGCTGGATTATTCAGTTTTATGGCAGGTAATGCTACAAACTATTATTACAATGCAGCCACACCTGCAAATGACATAACCAATAAGGCCAATTGGTATGTCAATAACACCACCTATAATGGAGGAAATCCAAGTAGCTTTACCACTGGAAATACCTATATTATCTCAGGAATAGGCGCATCTGTTACTATAACAGGAGCTTTTAATCTGGGAGGCGGAACACTTCAAGTAGGTGATGGCACTAATGCCTGTACTTTTACGATTCCCTCGGGATTTGCAGTTACAGGAACTATTACTGTTTCAGCAAGCGCTACTTTAATAAATCAAAATGCAACTACCCCTACTTTGGGTACGCTATCTGCGGGCAGTACGGTAACTTTTGCAGGTTCTGGTGTTCAGACCATTCCCGCAAAAACTTACGATAACTTATCTGTAACTAATACGGGTGCAACTGTTTCAGTTGCTGGAGGTATAACGGTTAATAATGTTCTCACCATCGCAGATGGTGCTAACTTAAATATGGTTACTTCTTCTTTAACCTGTGG
Organism: Chitinophagaceae bacterium; assembly: GCA_947378615.1. GTDB lineage: Bacteria > Bacteroidota > Bacteroidia > Chitinophagales > Chitinophagaceae > Parasediminibacterium. The sequence goes on from CANCKV010000021.1 coordinate 6,678, forward strand.
TGCTAGTTTTTCAACGAGTAATAACGCTGGAACAGGAACTGGTATTCTCCAGACACAGAATACAGGAGGGTCAGGTGCAATTAATACCACAGCTCTAAGTGCTGGTGCGACATTTAACTTTACTGTCCGATACAATGGTGCTTCAGCTCAGACTTTACCTCAAAAAACAAATACTTTCCTCAACCTAACAATTGCTAATTCAATTAGTGTTGGGATGTATACGGGTTATACAATTAATGGAACGTTGACGATAATGGATGGTTGTAGATTAAATACAGGTACCAACAGTTCTACTCTTTCAGGAACTTTTACTACAAGTAATGGAGGTGGAATTGGTACGGGAAGGCTAGTTATTCAAAATAATAGTGCTACTCCTTTACCTGCAAATAAAACTTATAATTTTGAAGTATATTATAATAGTTTAAACCTGAATCAAACAATTGTTGCAGGCAGCTATACGAAATTAGATGTGTCGCAGAATACGACTACTAGTTCAACGGGTACTACTAATCCTATAGTTGTTGCCTCGGCTACAGGAATAGCAGTTGGTCAATCAATAGTTGGAACAAATATTCCTGCAAATACCACAGTTACTGCTGTTTCTGGCACCTCTATTACTTTATCAAATGCACCCACTGCTACCATAACCGGCACTATATTATTAGGTCCAATTAGCACTGCCACTACTACTACCTCTTCCACAGGTACCACTAATCCTATTGTTGTTGCATCAGCCACTGGCATAGCGGTTGGTCAGTCTGTTTCAGGAACAAATATTCCAGCTAGCACTACTGTTAGTGCTGTTTCTGGTACATCTATAACATTATCATCAGCACCAACTGCTACTATAACTGGTAATATAACCTTTACAGGTTTTGGTACAAGAACATTGGCTTCTGGTACTATGTCCGTTTCTAGTTCTTTCATTCCTGGTATATCTAATTCATATACCGTTTCCTCTGGTAATACTTTAAGTCTTGGTTATACAGGAACACTTCCAACTTTAGGGTCAAACAATCCATCCTATTACAACCTTTCCGTGACTAGCGGTACAATTACTGCTAGTGATAATATTGCCGTCAGTAATGGTCTAAATATTAACAGTAGTGCAACACTCGATATGGCCGCTTATACATTATCTGTAAGTAGCACTTCCAACTATGTCCAATCTACAAGTGCAGGAGGACTACAGCCAAATTCAAATATAGTTTACTTGTCAGCAGCTAATGCAAGTATTGCAGTAGGACAACCAGTAACCAACCAATATATAACAGAAGGCACAACAGTTAGTGCTGTAACTACACCTGCTGCTGCATCTTCCTCTACATCTTCCACAGGTACAACAAACCCCATTGTTGCGACATCTGTTACAGGAACAATTGTAGTGGGAATGCCAGTTACTGGTACAAATATTCCAACAAACACAATTGTAACTAATGTTAGCGGTACTTCTATTACTTTGTCAAAAGCTCCAACGGCAACAGTGACTGGGACTATCACATATAGTACTTTTACTCAAGTAACATTGACAAACAATGCCTCTGCTTCCACACCTAATGGATATGCAAATTCAAATACCTATAATCCTGTCTTTGGTACCGCCACTTCTGGGAATGGAACTTTAAAAACTGCATGCCCAACCGCTACTTCAACTACGCCAATAACATCTAGTAAAATTTGGGCATTTACGGTGAATTACTATGGTAATGCCGCACAAACAATCCCAAGTGGTAGTTCCTTCTCTAGTCTTACAAATAGCAATACCACTGCATCCGTATCTGCTGGAGGTAGTTTTACTGTCAATAATGTTCTAACTATCGCAGATGGAGCTAACTTAAATATGGGTACTTCATCACTAACCTGTGGTGCTAGTTTTTCAACAAGCAATAATTCAGGAACAGGAACTGGTATTCTACAAACACAGAATACTAGCGGGTCTGGTGCTATTAATACCACAGCTATTAGTGCTGGCGCAATATTTAATTTTACTGTAAAGTATAATGGAGCATCAGGTCAAACATTACCTCAAAGGGGTAACACATTCCTTAACTTAATAATTGCCAATACAAGCGGCGTTGGTATGTACACAGGCTACACTATAACTGGAACATTGACAATAATGGATGGTTGTAGATTAAATACAGGCACGAACAGTTCTACTATTTTGGGAACTTTTTCAACTAGTAATGGTGGTGGAACAGGTACAGGTAAATTGAATTTGCAATATAGTACCACTACTCCTGTACCTGCGGGAATTACCTACAATTTCGAAGTGGATTACAGTAGTACTTCTTCCCAAACCATTATTGGAGGAAACTATACTATATTAGATGCCTCTAATACAGGCACAGCCGCAAGGACCTTGGCTTCTGGCATTGTTGCCGTTTCTACTTCATTCATACCTGGATCAACTGGAACATATACGGTTACCTCTGGCAACACTTTGAGTTTAGGTTACACCACTTCACTGCCTACACTAGGTACAAACAACCCCAATCTATATAATTTAGCCATTTCAGATGGCACTGTTACAGCATCTAGTTCTCTTTCGATTGGTGGCTCATTCTCAATTTCGGGTGGTACATTCATAGCACCTTCTGGAAATTTTAACGTTGCGGGCAATTGGAGCAATACTGGCGGCACTTTTACACATAATAGTGGTACGGTAGTGTTGAATGGTGCAAGTCAAGTTTTAACTGGTGCTACCACTTTCAATAATTTTACAAAGAGTGTAGTTACCGCCGCTACTCTTACCTTACCTGCCGGATTAACTCAAATATTTGAAGGCACACTATCATTAAATGGTGCAACTGGTCAATTATTGACAATTGCTTCGAGTACTGGCAACACTGTTGCTAGTATCAATCCAACTGCAACGAATATTTATAATGTGGCAGTCAGCTATAATACAAATACAAGCGGTACAACAATTAATGCAACTAATTCAAATGATAATGGAAATAATTCTGGATGGGGATTCGTTGCTGCTAGCACTTGGACAGGTGCGAATAGCACCAATTGGAACGATGCTAATAACTGGAGTCCAACGGGTGTGCCTTCTTCGGGCGCAATTGTAACGATTACAACTGGAAGTAGTAATAATTTAGCGATAGAAGTCTCTCCTACTGTAGCAAGCCTTACGATTAGTTCAGGAAATACAGTTACTTTGAATAGCGGTAATACCCTAACAATTTCTGGGGTATTCAGTAATTCAGGTATTTTCAATGCGGTATCGGGTAGCACAGTTGTTGTTTCAGGAGTTTCAGGTATATCTGGCATTGGCACAAACAGTTTCAATAACCTGACTATCAATAGTGGAGCTTCATTGACTGGAGGCATTTTTACTGTTTCAGGTGCTTTTACAAACAATGGAACTTACACTGCTTCGGGTGGTACAGTAACTTTCAATGGTACTGCTGCTCAAACAGTGCCTACAGGTACCTATTACAACCTATCTATTTCAAATACTACTAATAAAGTTACATCAGCAGGGAATATCACGGTTAGTAATGGAATCAACATAGCCAATGGTGCAACTTTTGATATGTCCACCTACCAATTAATCAATAATGGCACTGCCAACTATGTATCTTATACAAGTGGGGGTGGTCTTCAAAACTCAAATACGGTTAATTTGGCTACTGTAAATGCAAATATTGCTGTTGGTCAATCAGTATCCAATCTGTTCATACCAGAAGGTACAACAGTGTCTAGTGTAACTACGCCAGCGGCTGCTTCTTCTAGTACCTCTTCAACTGGTACCTCAAACCCAATTGTAGCGACATCTGTAACAGGAACAATTGTAATTGGGCAGCCTGTTTCTGGCACGAATATTCCTTCAAATACTTTTGTAACGAATGTTTCTGGCACTTCTATTACTCTGTCTAAAGCACCAACTGCAACCATTACTGGAACAATCTCCTTTAGTAGTTTTACTCAAGTAACCTTGTCAACAAATGCCACTTCAACCATTGGAAATACAAATACTTATTTCATAGTCTTTGGGGCGGCTACTTCTGGTAATGGGACATTAAATATTGGATGTCCTACCACTACTTCTGCAACACCGATAACTGCCAATAAAATTTGGGCATTTGCAGTAAATTATAATGGAACTGCTCCACAATCAATACCTACGGGTAGTACATTTTCTAGTTTAACGAATAGCAATACAGGCGGAACTGTTTCATCTGCAAGCATGACAATCAATAATATTTTGACTCTATTAGATGGTGCAACCATAGATATGGGTACTGGTATTTTTTCATGTGGGGGTAATACAGATTATACAAATTTTTCAACAAGTAATGGTGGAGGTACTGGCACCGGAAAACTTTCAACTAAGAATACATCTGGTTCAGGTGCAATCAAATCTAATTATAATAGTTATACTTGGAATTTTACGGTAGAATATGCAGCAACTACAGCAGGTCAAACAACTTCACAGGGTGGACAATCCTATAAGAACCTGATTATTTCCAATACTTCTGCTAGTGGCGTTGGTTTATATACGGGTGCTACAGTTAATGGAACAGTCACCATCAATTCAGGTAGTAAATTAAATATAAGTACTACCATGTATCTTTCAGGTAATTATACAACGAGTGGTACTGGTATCCTCACTAATGCCAACCCTTCTGGAGGTTTGACTGCAGGAAGAACCTATTCTTTTGAGGTGGATTATACAAGTGGCTCTTCACAGACAATTGTGGCTGGTAATTATATGAGCTTAAATGGAACTGGCAACAACAGGACGCTAAGCGGCACTATTTCCATTGCAGGTGTCTTTACACCTGGCAGTGGTACTTATACCACTACAGGTAGTACAGTAGTATTTGCAGGTACTTCTGGAGTACAAACAGTGCCTGTAATTCCATATACTAATTTATCCATTACCAATACTTCTGGTACTGTTTCTGCTAGTGGTGCCCTCGCCATTTCTGGTATCATAAACATTGCTCAAGGTGCAACTTTTGATATGGGTTCTAACCAATTGACTGGAGCATTTACTACAACTGGTACTGGAACGCTCAATACAGCATGTATTACCAATCCTGCCATCACATTGGGTAGGACATTGTCTTTTGCTGTTAATTACAATGCAATAACAGGTGGGCAGTATTTCGGCGGCACTTACAATAATGGGGTGACTTTCAGCAATACGAGTGGTATCAATACTGCAGCAAGTTCAATGTCTGTTAGTGGTGTATTGGCAATTCCTGATGCAGGCAGCACCATCAAAATGTTAACCAACCAATTGCAAGCAAGTATTAATTCGTCAAATGCAACAACCACAACAGGTTCAACTAGCGTTACTTTATCGGCTACAAATGCTGGCATAATTGCAGGTATGTCTGTAAATGGTACAAACATACCATTGGGTACTACCGTAAGTGCTATCAGTGGAAAGACATTGACACTATCACAACCCGCAATTGGTGCAAACTCTAATTGTTTCTTGGTATTTAATTTCTCAACAAGTGGCAGCGGATTATTAGAAACACAAGTTCCCGCTTCATCAGGGGCAATCGTTCCTGCTATTTACAGTTTTACTGTAAAATATAACAATTCGGTTGCATCAACTTTACAAACGCTACCGCATGGTATTACATCATTTAATAACCTGATTATTGCAAATACTGGTGGTTCAGCGGGTCTATTTGGAAACATTACGGTAAATGGTACGCTTACTTTATCTTCTAGTATTGATATTGGCAATTATAACCTATCATTAGCGAATGTACCGGGTGGCTTTAATAGTAGTAATTATATTTTTGGCAATAGCAATGGTTCCTTGACAGTTAATTCTGTTGGATCAGGAACGGTCGTATTCCCAATTGGCACAGCGACAGATTATACACCTTTAACTTTTAGTGGAACGACAAATACACCAAATATTACAGTGAGTGTAGGTTCTACATTCACAAATACACCTGCCAATGTAAATAATCTAGTGAATCTTCAATGGTCAATATTAGCGAGTACTGCAAGTAGCTCAAATGTTACTTACCAATACAATACTGCAAATGTGGGAAGTAGCTATTCAAATGTAGGAGCATTATTGGGCACTTATTCAAGTGGAGCCTATTCTGAATCTTCCTTAGGTTCGGTTAGTGGTAGCAATCCGTTTAGTGTTACAAAATCTTCCTTGACTTTACCTACTGGAAGTGCCAGTCTATTTGGCATTGGCAATCAATATGCCTTTATTGCGACAAAACCAGCTGCCCCGAGTATTGGAACAGTTACTTCCAGTAACCAACAGGTCTCTGTCGCTTTCACAGCCCCTTCTAATAATGGCAGTACGCCCATTACAGTTTATACTGCAACTTCTAATCCTGGAGGTCTTATAGGAACAGGTTCTTCAAGTCCTGTTACAGTCTCAGGATTGACAAATGGCTTAACTTATACATTTACGGTAACAGCCACTAATTCTGTTGGAACAAGTGTTGCAAGTGCAGCATCTGCATCGGTTATACCTGCAACAGTTCCTGACGCTCCTGCTTATGATACGGCGATTGCTGATAATAAACAAGTTTATATTAGCTATACAGCACCTGTAAGCAATGGTGGTTCTGCGATTATTGACTATACTATTACTGCAATTCCTACTTCAGGTAGCCCTATTTTAAGGACGGGTATTACGGCTAATCCTTATACTTTCAATGGGTTAACAAATAATATATCTTATACCTTTACGGTAGCTGCAAGAAACACCGTAGGTACTGGTTCAACACGTACCACAAATACCTCAACGCCTTCTGCCATTACCATTTGGAATGGTACCACTTGGAGTGCAGGTATTCCTGACCAAAACCAAGCAGCCGTCATAGCGGCACCATTAACAAACAACACACCTCTTGAATGTACTAAGTTTACTGTGAACCCAGGTGTGACTTTTGTAAACAACAGTACTTTGACTATTGACAGTACACCTATTACCATCAATGGAACGGTAAAAGGTACTGGAACAATAGTATTGTCTGGTTCATCAACACAAACAATTGCCGGAAAAGGTGTGGTAGGTAATATTACCGTCAGCAATCCCTTTGGTGTATTGGTTTCAGGCGGAGACAGCCTTGCGATTACAGGTATATTAAACTT
>CANCKV010000022.1 GCA_947378615.1 Chitinophagaceae bacterium
TGTGGTATGTACAAATGCGCTTTTCTCTTTCTAACCACTCTTTTCTCTTTCAGTTATTTATTGGGTCAAACTTCTCAATCAAGAACTGAAAAGCCCAATATCATCATCATTTATGCCGATGACTTAGGTTACGGAGATGTAAGTTGTTATGGTGCTACCAAAATAAAAACACCAAATATTGATAAGCTTTCCGAGCAAGGAATTCGATTCATGGATGCACATGCCACTTCTGCTACTTGTACTCCCTCCCGCTATTCATTACTGACAGGAGAATATGCTTGGCGTAGAAAAGGTACTGATATTGCACCTGGAAATGCAGCCGCACTTATTAAACCCAGCAAACCTACATTGCCCCTAATGCTTCAAAATGTAGGATATAAGACAGGTGTTGTGGGTAAATGGCATCTTGGTCTTGGTAATGAAGGTGGTCCTGATTGGAATAATGAGATACATCCTGGACCATTAGAAATCGGGTTCAATTACTCCTTTCTAATTCCTGCTACAGGAGATCGGGTTCCTTGTGTTTTTGTGGAGAACAGAAATGTGGTAAACCTTAATCCTAACGATCCAATTCAGGTCAATTATAAAAATCCTATTGGTAATGAACCAACTGGAAAAGACCATCCCGAACTACTAAAGATAAAGCCTAGTGTAGGACATAATAACACAATCGTCAATGGTATTAGCAGGATTGGCTATATGAGTGGAGGTAAATCTGCCCTATGGACAGACGAAAACATTGCAGATATTCTAACAACAAAAGCAAAGAATTTTATTACTGACAATAAGACAAACCCATTCTTCTTATACTTCGCTACTCATGACATTCATGTTCCTCGAGTTCCTAATCAACGTTTTGCAGGAAAGAGTGGACTCGGTGCTAGGGGCGATGTCATCCTTCAATTGGATTGGACAGTAGGTGAAATAACGAAACTTCTCGATAGTTTAAATTTAAGCAAAAACACTTTAATTATATTTTCAAGTGATAATGGTCCTGTAGTTGATGATGGATATGCCGATAAGGCTGTTGAATTATTGAATGGACATACCCCTGCCGGGGTCTTGCGAGGTGGAAAGTATAGTGCTTTTGATGGTGGCACTCGTGTTCCATTTATTGTTTCTTGGAAAGGAAAAGTAAAGTCGGGTGTTTCTAATGCAGCATTGAGTCATATTGATTTGTTTGCATCCTTTGCAAAACTCACTTCACAAAAGCTTTCTCAATTAACTGCACCAGATAGCCATAATAATTTAGCGGTATTGCTCGGAAAATCAAATAAGGGTCGTGACTATATTATCGAACATGCATTGAATGGAACTCTTTCAATTATAAAAGGGAATTGGAAATATATAGAACCAAGTTATGGTAAGCGATTTGACGAAAATACCAATATAGAACTTGGCAACTATGAGGAAGCACAACTTTATAACTTATCGGTAGATTTAGGGGAAAAAAATAATGTTGCTACTGAAAATAAAGCGAAAGTGAAAGAATTATCAGCCCTACTTAAATCGATTCGTGAAGTTGGAAATAAAAAATAATTAGAACAACCATTAAATTTTAGCCTAATTTTTACATTAAAATGATAAATTTCCTATTTTAGGAAAATATAATCAACATTTTTTTTAGTGTTTTGACTTTTATTAGGTGCTACCCAATATTTTTGCGACGTAATATTAAAAACAACAAACGACAATAATGAGTACAATGACAGCTACAGCTCCCACTAAATTGTGGGGCGGGGGCAAGAGCCCGTTTAATGTTGAGTATGGTAAGCTGATGATGTGGTATTTCCTAATGAGTGATGCCTTTACATTTGGAGCCTTCCTAATCGCTTATGGAACAATTCGTTTCTCCTCTAATGGATGGCCTGATCCTAATAAGGTTTTCAGAAGTTTTCCTTTCGCACCAGAAGGAATGCATGCTCCATTGGTTTTCGTAAGTATTATGACATTTATCTTGATTATCAGTTCCGTTACAATGGTATTAGCTGTTCATGCTGGCAAGAAAATGGATAAGCAAGCCGTTGTAAAAAACTTGATTTTAACTATATTAGGCGGTATTGCTTTTTTAAGTTGTCAGGCATGGGAGTGGAATCATTTATATCATGAAGGTGCTTGGTGGGGTGCTAATCCATTCTTGAATGCAGATGGAACTCAATCATTACAACACTTTACTAATTTCTTCTTTACCATTACAGGATTCCACGGATTTCACGTATTTAGTGGAGTGATTATTAATATTATCATGTTGATAATGACCTTATCTGATAAGTTCGAAAAACGTGGTCATTACCTGATGATTGAAAAAGCAGGATTGTATTGGCACTTTGTAGATTTAGTATGGGTATTTGTATTCACTTGCTTTTACCTTATCTAAACAGTATTTGAAAATTAACTTATCATTCATTTTTAATAAATAATATTATGTCTAATACAGCAGAATTACACCACGATGATGGTGCAGCAGTTAAAGAAATTTGGAGAGTAACCGCTTATTTGAGCATATTAACTATAGTTGAGCTCATTTTAGGTTTTTGGATGATGGGGATAACAGGCGAAGGGCTTCGATTGGCAATTAAAGGCACGATTGTCATTTTGATGATTACTAAAGCGTTTTATATTGTTGCATATTTTATGCACTTAAAGCATGAAGTGAAAAACTTGATTATGACCATTGTAGTTCCTTTGGCTTTGTTCATTTGGTTTCTTACCGCTTTTCTTTATGAAGGTAATTCATACAAGAATTTGAGAAATACTTATGACCCTTACAAAAAAGAACAATCTCAAATTAAAGTTGTTAATAAAGAGGAAGTAAAAGAATCTAAAAAGGGTGCTGAGTAGGTCTCAAAAACAACTGTTTTTTAATAAAGTATAAAATACAACTGAACCACCGCATCTTTGCGGTGGTTTTTTTGTAAATGCAAATCTGTCTTCTAATTTTAATGAATGAATAAAAAGTCGTTTCTTTCTCTGTGTATTGCAATATTGATTCCTGTTACTTGTTATCTTCTACTCAAATCAGCAAGTGATAATGCCGTCAATATTCCTCGTCATTATTTGCTTGATACCGTTATTCAAAGTGTAAAAGATGGTAAACAGATTAATGATTCAATATGGCATAAAACCGCCAATATTACGCTTACTAATCAATTAGGCGATACTGTAAGTCTTTATGATAGACCTGGAAAAATAATTGTCATAGATTATATATTCACACATTGTCGGAGTATATGCCCTGTTTTGACAAGAAATATGGTAAAGCTACAGCACTCTTTTATTGTTGGTGGTGATTTGAGAAAGAAAATTGATACTTCTGTAGTTCAGTTTATTTCGTTCACTATTGATGCAGACAGGGATACTGTAAAAGCCTTGAAAGATTATGCAGATAGGTTTGGAGTCAATCATGATAATTGGTGGCTACTGACTGGAGACCAAAAAAAGATTTCTCGATTTGCCTTCGAAGAATTAAAAGTAGATCAATTTAGTGGTGAACCAATTGACTCTGACTTTGTTCATACAAACAGATTTGTCGTATTAGACAAAGATTATGCAGTAAGGGGATTTTATAATGGTTTAGATACACTCGAATTATCGAAACTAGCAAGAGATATTGGTTTATTAATGCTTGAAAAAGATAAGTCAAAGAAAAGTCTTGTGTTTTTGGAGATTATTAATCTAAAATGGATGTGGTTGATAATAGTTATAATTGTGGCAATCTTCGTAGCCTATATGAGCAAAAGAAGAGGAATTAACGGGTAAATATAGTATTTCAAATTTAAAAGTAAATTGTAGAGGTCATGATGTTAAAAGCAGTATTGAGTAAAAACGATAATCAGGCAAAATGGTTAATTGGTATTTTTTCTTTGGTAGTATTTTCAGCAGTAGTTTTATTAAGTAAATTTAAACTGACGCTTAATTTACCATTTGATGTACACATCTTTGCCACTATTAATGCTTTTCTAAATACATGTACGGCCTTTTTATTGATAGCAGCATTATTAGCCATTAAAGTGAGCAGAAACTATCAGTTTCACAAAAGTCTGATGATGACCTGCTTGCTTTTTTCAATTCTTTTTTTAGTCTCCTATATAGCGCATCATTTATTAGCGGGTGAAGCAAAGTTTGGTGATGTCAATCATGATGGCATTCTTTCTGATTACGAAAAGCTACAGGTAGGTGGTCTTAGAACCTTCTATCTAATTATCTTGGGAACACATATTTTTTTGGCAACAATTATCCTCCCATTCATTTTATTTACAGCTTACAGGGCGTTAACTGCAGAGTTTTCAATACACAAAAAATTAGCTAGAATTACTTGGCCTCTATGGTTTTATGTGGCTGCAACAGGCCCTGTCATCTACTTTCTTATTCGACCATATTACGTTTAATTTCAAGAGGCGGGGATCATGTTTCAAGATACAAGTTTCAAGTTACTAGTATCCTCAAACTTGTAACTTGAAACTTGCAACTCATTTTCTAACAAGTATTTATCTTAGCAATTGACCGAGCTATATAATGATTTTTGGTGTATTTGCTTTTTATTTCACTAATAAATTGATTGGCTCGTTTAATAAACTTTTCTTGTATTTCAGGTAAAAAAAAGTTTTGCATTTCTTCTTCATCATCTTTCAAAAAATGTACTTCTGGTTCCAACCTAAGCATTTTGACAATCATATAAAGTACGCCATAAAAGATAACCAAGTGCTTTTCATTCATTCCTACTGTTTTATTCCTAGGATTAAGTATTCTTTCATTTAACAATTTAATTTCTTCAAAAGTAAAAATATCAATACTTTTCAAAACTGAATCTGCAGATGATTCTTCGTTATAAAGTAAGATAATAATGAAACTAAAAACAAGCACTACAGTATCTCTTGTTGAATCTGTATTATTTAAAGTGAACAGGATAGGTAGCAATCGAATATCTTGAGCCATAAAAACACATTTATCATGTTTATTAAACTAATATAGTTATTCAAATGACGACTATATAAGTGGTTCAACCAAAGAAACATTTTTTATTCACATATTTCCTCAAATAAAAAACAAGTCTGCAGCTATCCCATCTGCTAATAACTTGCCACTTTTACTTAATCTAATGCTCGATTCATCCTCTTCAACATGTCCTTTTGTTTGATATTCCCTGACACTATTTTGTAATATCACTAATTTATCGTTTCCCCAGTTACTTCTGATATGTTCAAATGATAGACCTTCAATAGTTCGCAAACTCGTCATGATATACTCGTTGAGGGTTTGTGTGGGAGTAAGTTCTTCCATTTCAAAGTTCAATTGATCTGACGCAATTGACTGAAGATACAAGGCATTATTAGCAACATTCCATTGTCTGCTATGACCATCAAATGAATGTGCGGAGGGGCCCAATCCTATATATTTTTCACCCTGCCAATAGCTACTATTATGTTGACTTCTTCTCCCCTTAATTGCAAAATTACTGATTTCATAATGTTCATATCCTGCATCTTCCAACCACTGCATCAATAATTCAAAGTGACGTGCCTGCTTTTCAGGGTCGGGTTCTTCTGTCTTTTTCAACTGAATCATTTTATCTAAGGCTGTCTTCGATTCTACCGTAAGGGCATAGCAAGATAGATGTGGAATCTGCAACTCAATTGCCTGTTTTACATTTTGTTCCCATTGTTCGTCAGTCAAAGTCGGAGTGCCATAGATAAGATCGATACTCATATTTTCAAACCCAGCTTTCTGTGCCATTTTAATACAGTCAATTGCCTGATATGCATTATGTGCCCTATTCATCCACCTTAAATCTTCTTCTCTGAATGATTGTATGCCAATACTCAATCGGTTGATGCCTAGCGATTTCCAGAATAGCAGCTTTTCCATCGTTATGTCATCAGGATTTGCCTCAAGGGTTATTTCAGCCACTTGATTGACAACAAAAGATGCTTTTAAGCTGTCAAATAGAAGAGTAAGTTGCTCATTACTACAAATACTAGGGGTGCCTCCTCCAAAATAAATAGTACGAATTGATTCCTTCAAATAACTTTTTCGAAGTTCTATTTCTCTACAAATAGCTTCAATCATTTGTGGTAAAAGACTGTGCGTAGTAGAGAAATGAAAGTTACAATAGTGACAAGCCTTGCGACAAAAAGGAATATGTATATAAGTGCCTGCCATTGAAGTCTGTTAAGTTGTAAGTACTAGGTTTTAGGTAATACGTTGTAAAAATCAATTTATAATTTGGTAAAATATAGTAAAAACTAGAAGTCATATTTTAATACTTACAACTTAATACCAATTACTTAAAACTCACTTAGCGTAGTAATTTCATCTTTACCATTTCTATTCTTGTATCACTAACAGTCATGATAGTAAATTGATAGTTTTCAATGACCATTTCCTGATTCTGTTTTGGAATTGTTCCGGTATCATTGATGATATAGCCACTAAGGGTTTCAGATTGTTGTGCATTAAATGGTAAATTATATTTCTGAATGATAAAATCGAGTTCCAATCTACCACTAAATATAAACTCATCTTCAGAAAGTTGTTTATCTACAAACTCCTCGGTGTCGTATTCGTCATGTATTTCCCCAAATATTTCTTCCAAAACATCTTCCATGGTAATAATACCTGCGGTACCACCAAATTCATCAACTACCCAAGCAATACTTTTTCTTTCCTTAGTGAACCTACTAATCAAATCGGTCACTCCCATTGTCTCCGGAATGACAGGAATAGGGTGAATTATCTCTGCCAATGAAGTGGGTTTCTTAAACATATCTAACTGATGAATATATCCAAGAATATTATCGAGATTGGTATTATAAACAATTAATTTGCTCAATTTCGTACGGATAAATCTTGCGGAAACAGATTCAATAGATGCATTAATATCAACAGCTTCTATTTCGGTTCTTGGTACTAAACATTGACGAATTTTAATCCCCGGCAAACTCAAGGCATTTTCAAATAGGTCGGTATTTAATTCATGTTTATCTAACTCATGTTCTTGAATCTTTGGAAAAAAATGCTCTAATTCCATCTTATTAAAAGCATTTACCTTATTTATCTTCAAATTAAACAAATAGGTAAGCACCCATTTTGCTATTCCTACAAAGAAAATTGTAATAGGAAGAAATAACTGATGAAAGAAATGAGCAATTCGGGAAAAGTATAGTACTACAATATCGGCTTTTGCCCTAAATATTGCTTTAGGTAAAAATTCTCCAAAAAGTAAAACAACTAATGAGATAATCAAAGTATTGAATAATAATTTCATTGATTGATTGACAATATGTAATGGATTCCACAAAGTAATACTTAGTAATTCATCGAATAATAGTCCATAACCAATCAAAAACAGATTCATCCCAATCAAACAAGTACCAATGAATGAAGTAGGATTATCCATGAATTTCGAAACTATCTTTCCATTTTGCTTTCCTTGTTTCTTTTTTAATTCAACATTTAGCCGGTTTGTGCTAATAAATGCAATTTCATACCCCGAAAAGAAGGCTAATAATATTAAACAAAGTAAAATTCCAATAATTACAAAAGTTGTTACTGTCATCATTTTACAAAAATAGGGTATGTAGAGAATAATTAGACTACTGTTTACTGTTAGGTGTAAATAAGTTTTTCGCTTAAAGAGTTTCTTGGAGACACAAACCTCGGCAGTCTGCCTCGCGGCGAGTCCTCACGCAGAGAAAAACTTTTATGCACCCAACGTATAACTTATTACCCACAACTTCCTATGCTTATGTTTGATTGACTTTAGTTGATGGAAGTATAAACCAAAACCTCGATCCCTCATTTATTGTACTCTCAACGCCAATACTACCATTTTGTTTTTCAATAAAATCTTTACAAAGCATCAATCCAATGCCTGTACCTTGTTCTTTATTTGTTCCTAGCGTAGTAAACTTACCCTTATCCTGAAATATCTTGTCAATGTTTTCAGGCGATATACCAACGCCTTCATCTTTTACACTTATTTCTACTCTATCCGCTTGTTGTTTTCCTGAGATAATCACTTCTCCACTTTCATTGCAAAACTTGATAGCATTTGAAACCAGGTTTCTCATAACAATATCAATCAGATTCCTATCAGCAAATACAGAGATATCTTTATTAATTTCATTCTTTAAAACAATCTGCTTCTCTGATGCTTGTGTTTCAAAAAGTTCAATTTGTTTTTTAACCAAATCATTCATATTGAAAACACTTTCTTCAATTGTTTCTCCTTTCAACTGACTATTTGACCATTGCAACAGATTGTCGAGGAGTTCTGATACAGATGACATACTTTTTATTAGCAAAGGAATAATAGTTTGAATCCTTTGTTCAGATAGGCTTCCTGCCACTAATAATCTTAGTGTATTACTTAGATTATTAAATGGACGACGTAAATCATGAGAAATAATGGCAAATAACCGGTCCTTAAGATTATTAAGTTCCTTAATTCGTTTTGATTGAGCAATTATCTGTTCATTATATACCAAAAGTTCTTGATTCTGTACTACAATTTCTTCCCTATTTGTCGATATTTCTCGATAAGCTTTCTTCAGCTCCAAAGTTGTTTTCCTGAGCTTATTTCTTGAATAAAAGACATATCCTGTAATGCAAAGTACAATAAAGAGTGTCAATGCAATGATTTCACTTACTAGCTTTTGTTGTTTCAATTCAGCATTCTTCTGCATTCCCTCGGCTTTCATGTCCGCAATTTCCTCATCTCTTTTCTTATATTCAAAGGCTTCGAGTAGGTTGTTGTTGATAGAAGATTGAATACTATCCTTCGTTTCCAAAAGCAAGGTTTTATATCCTGCACTTTCCTTATATTTTTCTTCTTTATCAAGAACCTTATATAAAATGCTATACGAATCTATTAGCACCTTTTGTATAGAGGTTCGTTTGGCAATAGATAACCCCATTTTCGCATATTGTTCTGAAAGTTTCAATCGATTTTGAATAAAATAAACTTTTGAAAGCAAAAGATAATCAGACGAAAGGATATATAGATTATTCTGCTTTTTAGACTCTACCATTCCCTTTTTGGCATATTCCTCTGCAAGTTTGAGGTCCCTTTTTCTCAGATAAGTCTCTGCAAAATTCGTGTTGATGAAAATACTCCTATAGCCGTTATGTTGTTCACTAATCAACTTTGCTTTTTGTAGATAATAGAGAGCCTCATCAATTTTATTAGAGTTATATAAGGCATCTGAAATATTGATATAGCACCTACAAAGTCCCTGATAATTGGTAGTAGTAACAAAATAGTCGATAGCACTTTTATAATATTCAATAGCCAAATTATTATTATCAATGAAGGCATAAAGAAACCCTACATATAAGTTTAGATAAGCTAAACCCTCTTTGTCATTGTGCTTTTTAGCAATTTTATTCGCTTCACTAAAATTATAGATAGCTTTACTGATATCTCCTAAATATTGATAACCTCTCCCAAGTGTTTCGTACAATACTAAAGTCTTTTTTAGGTCATTTCTTTCCAGTGCCAACTTCAGACCTATCTTACTGTAGTAGATAGATTTTTTTGGTTCTGTACTAATAATAGAATTGGAATACTTTATTAAAAGGTCAATTTTTGTGCTGTCAACTGTGCATTTGTTGTATTCACCTAAAAAAGCATCTGCAGATATTTGTTGAGCAAATGAAAAGCTGACAACTAAGATTAGCAGTAATACTAGAAGGTTTTTTATGTGAATCATATATGTTTTAAATAAATTGTATTACAATTTCTTCCAACACTTCTTTAAAATGAATATATAAATATAACAAGCTTCACACAATGATTAAACATTTGGTTTTCGAATAAGAGAATAAATGCAATATTTAGTCTAGCATTTGTAAATATTAGTCAACAAGGTGAATCTATTAATAGATTACACATATAATGTTTAAGATTTAAATAATATCTATCTAGACATAATAATAGTATTGGAATTTTGCTATGTATAATTTATGAAAAAGTAAAGAAGTTACAAAAATGGACGGCTTTTAAGTAATATATTACAATGTTAGTGTCTAATAAATACATGGCTATAATTGTTTATCGAGTCTTTCTTCCCAATCATTCCTACTTTCTGCTACATAATTAAGCATGGCATCAGCAGTTTCTTGGGATAGTTTCCCTGCGTAATCAGATAACTTAATCTTCTTTTTTGCAGGTGTGGATTCAAGCGTCTTCAAATCTTCGTGCTTACGGGTTATTCTCTCCCACTCGTCTATTGGTATCACCACTGCTGTATGTGCACCAGAATTATCTGTTATGTATTGTAAAGCCATCTTCGCATTTTTTAATTCCACAAATTTTGCAGAAACAAAGCGTATAAAATTTTATTATCCGTCAACTGCTGCCTCAATTATTTTTTTGAATATTTAAAATATTCGTCCCAATCGGTAATACTACTAACCGTTTTAAAAGTCTCACTTTCTTTTAGTTCCTACAATTGTTCCTTTAATTCCTTAATCTTCAATCGGAGTTTCCCCAGCTGCCGCACGTCCTTCTTTCCATTCGCTACAGTCTTCGCTGCTACCGCAAGCGGGTCGCTTGTGGATTCGCTAAAGTAATAACCAACTTCTCTTGCTTTATTCTATTTAAAATTTTATTGATTTGTAAACCTCTTCAAGAGAAATCATCAAATTGGGTTTTAAAATATCTTCAACAATATTAATATTTGCATCAAGACCTTCATGCAACGAATAGATGAATAATGATGTATTGTTTTGCCTTGTGTATAGTTCAATCAAGGATTTCTTTTGAGAAATCAGCAGATAGTATTTAAGTGAAGGGATTTTTATATATCGGTGCAATTTGATAGAGTTGTCAAAGTTTATTGTACTATCTGATGATACTTCTACAATGATAAAAGGGTTCCTCACAAAATAGATGTCTTTTTTATCCGATTCATCGCAACTAACTATTACATCGGGATATACATAATAGTTATTTTTTTCTATCTCTAATTTAATACTTTCCTGAAATGTTTCGCAACTTGATTGTTCAAAAAAGAAGGAAAGAATGCCTGAAATATTTTTGGCAATTTTATAATGCGTTTTAGAAGTACCTTTCATTGCAAATACTTCTCCATTAAAGTACTCATACCTCATTCCTTCGGTTTCTTCCAATTTTAGATATTCATCATAAGAGTATTTTCTTTTGTCAATATTCTTATTCTGCATGATAAATATTTTGGCAATGTTACATGATAATCGACTTAATCGGGTGTATAAGTGTTTTTCACATAAAGAGTTTCGTGACGACACGTACCACTGTGGAATGGTGTAGAAAGATTTTTGTTGTAAATAAACATTTATCGGGGTTTGAACACTATGTTGCTTGGCATCACTTCATCACAGTGGTTAATCTTAAGAACTATTCAATAAATGAAGAAAATTGAATGGTATTCAAATCAATATTAAGTGACTTTTATAGAAAAACCGTTTATCATAAAGATGCCTATTAAGTCTGTATTTAATTAATATCATTTAGTTTTATTCGTTTATTGCCCATTCTTACTGCTTAATATTCTGCTTTTTTGTATTCCTCGAGCGTTTAGTTGTATTCCACTTCATTACAAGTGTATTACAGGACATTTTTGTTGTATTACCTATCAATACGACTGTATTACTAGCGGATACTCTTGCATTCCACCTGATATTTCTTGTATTACTGTTCAATACAACTGTATTACTTTTCAATACTGATGTATTACTCTTTAATACTGATGCATTACTATTCAATACTGATGTATTACTCTCCAATACTGCTATATTCATCATCATTATAGATGTGTTACATGATTTTTAAGCATGATGAGTTGTTAATGTTGCTAAGTGATGAGAGAAAATCGTAGATGCCCTATTCAGTAGGGGAACTAAGTGGGTTCATTTTGAGTCTGTAGCAAAGCCAAAAGAAGTAAAGCGAAGTATTTATATAGCTGAATCCATGGTTATCTAAAAATTCTGAGACACGAAAGTAGGATGCTTTAAAGGTTTTGACTGAAAGAATGTGCGTTGGAAATGTAAAAGTGTGTTTTGGGAGAGCAATATAGGTAAATGAAAGAAATTTTGGTTTTTTTTAAAGAATAATGTCATTGTAGTAAACAAAAGCTTAACTCAATCATATTTAACTTGTTTAATGAACAGTAGGATTTGCCAAAATGTGTTTTGATGGATATTCAGGATTTTCTTCTATATTATTTTCTTCACACTATCATTTAGGAGGCAGTCAAAAAAGTTTCACTTTTGAAGTTGAAGGACTCTAAAATTGAATAAACGAAATCTTTTCTGACAGACAAATGATAAGCGAAGTTATTCTTTGCACAAACCTAAAGTCATTCATTCGAATCATAGAATGATGATAGCTGTAAGTATTGATTTTTCCTATATTATTGCATACTTTATTTTCTTTGCCACCTGATAGAGCGATTATCTTCTCATCCGGTTATATTTGTACACTTTTTATAAAAATAATAGTTGATGGTTCAATACAATAAGTTTGTTTTAGAAAATGGATTGCGGGTTTTGGTTCATGAGGATAGTAGTACACCGATGGCTGTGGTGAACGTTTTGTACGACGTAGGAGCTAAAGATGAAAACCCTGATAAAACGGGTTTTGCACATCTTTTTGAACACTTAATGTTTGGAGGTAGTATTAATATACCTGATTACGATGACCCATTACAGAGGGCAGGAGGCGAAAATAATGCCTATACTACTAATGATTTGACTAATTACTATTGTAGTATGCCTGCTGAAAATATAGAAACAGCATTTTGGTTAGAGAGTGATCGTATGTTGAGCCTTGCTTTCAGCAAGAAGAGTTTGGAAGTGCAGCGTAAAGTCGTTTGCGAGGAGTTTAAGGAGCATTATATCAACAAACCTTATGGTGATGTGTGGTTTAAAATGCGTGAATTGGCTTATACAACGCATCCTTATAAGTGGATGACAATTGGAAAAGAGTTGAGTCATATTGAAACAGCCACTATCGATGATGTAAAACAGTTTTTCTTCAAGCATTATCGTCCTGTTAATGCCATATTGGTTGTGGCAGGAAATATTAAGACAGAACAAGTGAAGGAATTAGCGGAGAAATGGTTTGGTCCCATTCCAATGGGAGAAAAATATGAACGTAATCTGCCGCAGGAACCAATACAGACTGCGGCTCGGCATTTGACAGTTCATGCGGATGTTCCTTTAGATTCACTCGTAAAGACTTGGCATATTGATGCTCGTTTGGCTAAAGGCTATTATGTGGCAGACCTGATTACAGAGGTATTAAGTGGTGGAGGTTCATCACGTTTATTTCAGGCTTTGGTCAAGGAGAAACAAATGTTTTCAAACCTTGATTGCTATCATTTTGGTAGTATTGAAAGTGGATTGTTGGCTATTGAGGGGAAATTGGTGAAGGGAGTGAAGATAGAAGATGCTGACAAAGCAGTGGAGGAGCAACTAAAGAAAATGCAAGAGGAATTAGTGGATGCAAATGAGTTGCAGAAGGTGAAGAACAAAACGGAAAGTATGATTGCATTCGAAGACATGAGTATCATGAGTAGGGCAAGTAGCTTAGCAAACTATGAACTTTTGGGAGATGCAAATCTGATGAATACGGAATTAGAACGATATCAAGCTATTACTGTAGAAGATATTAGAGAATACAGTCGAATAATATTTGATACAAAGAATAGTAATACGCTTTATTATCTGAGTAAGAATTAAGGAGTTGTAAGTAATACGTTATAAGTTTTAGGTTGTAAGTTGT
>CANCKV010000023.1 GCA_947378615.1 Chitinophagaceae bacterium
CGTTACTAATTTTCTTCAGTCTATTAATGATATTGTTCTTTGCAACGGTATGTAACCAAGCTTCAATAGGTTGAGTAGCATTCATATTTTTACGGGAAAACCATAATTTAAGGAATACATCCTGTACCACTTCCTGCGCTAAAATGGGAGATTTCAGAAACCGAATAGCCGTCTTATAGATTCTATTTCTATGTCGGTCATAAATTAATTGAAAAGCGTACTCGCTATCATCTGCTAGAAGCAGTATCAATTTACTTTCTTCATATTTTTCCTGATCAAACAATTGCCTTAATGTTTTTTAATAAAAAGCGAAGATGCAATTATTTTTCAATAAAATAGTTTTCTTGAAATAAAAATGTAAAAATATCAGAAACCATGCTAAAAAAAATTCTAATAAATTAAAGGAAGCTTCTTCACGAATTATTTGCTTTTAGAAATTGAAGGAAAATTCCGTAGAGACAAGGAATGATTTGTCTCTACATATAAACTATTTATTATTTCACCTCAATTTGAAGAGATGCTTACATTTGAATTGCTTTACTTTTTTCAGTTATTGCTTTAGCTGCTATCCAACCATTTGTCCAAGCATTTTGGAAATTGAAGCCTCCGGTTACACCATCAATATCTATCACTTCACCCCCAAAAAAGAGATTATCCACCTTTTTACTTTGCATCGTATTTGGGTCAATTTCATTTAATTTAATTCCTCCACAAGTAACAAACTCTTCTTTAAAAGTTGTTTTGCCATTCACTTCAAATATTTGTGCAGTAAGGATGGTAATTAATTTATTCTGATTGGCAGCAGCTAATTCTGCCCATCTCGATTCCTCCTTGATTTTGCAAGTAATTAGAAAATATTGCCATAATCTTGTGGGCAAACCAAAAGGGTTCTTCCCTCCTATCTTTTGTGAAGCATTCGCATTTCGGATATTCATCCAATCACTTCGTAAGGATTGTTCATTTGTTTCAGGCAACCAATTAATTATTATAGAAAATGAATACTTTTTATTCGCTAATTCCCTCGCTCCATAAGCTGATAACTTTAGAATTGCAGGGCCACTCAATCCCCAATGAGTGATTAATAATGGCCCAACAGTTTGCAATTTACTCCCTACTAATTTTATTTGTACTTTAGGAATACTGACACCCATCAATTGAATAATAGGATTTTTAGGGATGTTAAATGTAAAAAGCGATGGAACAGGTTCTTCAATTGTATGCCCAATTTGTTTTAACCAATCGAACTTTGCAGATGAGCCAAACCCTCCTGCTGCAATCATCAAATAATCAGTTTTAAAATTACCTGAAAGGGTATTTATCACCCATTTTTCTTCTTGTTTCTGAATATCTATGACCTCACAACTAGTTATTATATCTACCTTATATTTTAAACTTTCTTTCAATAAACAATCGATGATTGTTTGTGAGGAGTTTGTAGTCGGAAACATTCTGCCATCTTGTTCTGCTTTTAATTGAACTCCCAGTTCTTCAAACCATTGAATGGTATCGTTTGTTTTAAACCAATGAAAAGCTTTTTTCAAGAAATGTTGACCACGAGGATAAAATTTTGCTAATTCATCTATGTCAAAACAGGCATGTGTTACGTTGCAACGCCCTCCACCACTCACTTTTACTTTGCTTAATAATTGTTTTTGTTTTTCCACGATTGTAACTTTCATATCAGGATTCATTCTTGCGGAATTGATTGCACAAAAAAATCCTGCTGCCCCTCCTCCTATTACAATTAATGTTTTTGTGTTCATTGTGATTTAGAAAATTATATTGTTAGAATTCAATCAGAGTAACAAGTAAAATATTAAGTGCGGAAGATAATAAAATGATAGATATATCCTATTTATTTTAGCAATCATTATTCATTTAGGAATGAAAAAAAAATACACAACTATTAAATACTTTGAATGATTAAAATGATTGTTCAATTAAGAGAAAGCCTTATTATCCGAACGCTGACAATTTGCTATACTTTGAATCAGGATAATACATATACACACAAGACCCCTCCTTTATATAATTGATAATTGGCTGACAAAGTTCCTCTGGAACTGCTGGACACCCCTGACTCCTGCCTAACCGTCCACAATTTTTAATGAAAGATGCACTCACATACGATGCTCCATGCATAACTATGCCCCTACCTTCTGCCCCATCATTAATGCCTTTTTCCAACCCTTTCAACCGCATTGATAGTCCATGATTGCCAATATAGGTTTCTGCGGTTGAATAAAAGCCAAGACTTGATTTAAAGGAATTCAGTTTGTTGGCGAAAGATACGGCATACTCATTTCCCGAATTTCTTCCATGTGCCACGTAAGTATTAAAAACAACGATTGCCTTTTCTACATCTATTATATATAGTCGTTTGGCATTTGAAGATTGCGAAAAATCAATGATTGTCAATAAGCCCGACCGTAGCAATTGCTTGTTCTTGTTAAGCAAAGTCCATCCCGAAATTGCTTTATCAAATACAATTCTTTTTAAGCCAATATTTGAAAGAAGTAATTCATCGTACAAGTTCCGATAATCAGAAGTCTGATTTATCTGAAAAGAAGTAGAATGCTTATTAAAATCTGAATTGCCCTGTGTACACAATAACACAAACAATAGCATCAAGCTGATGCGTAATAAACGATAAAATTGTTTTGGCATAATATTAATTTGATAAAATTCTTTTTTCTAATAACAAATATTTAGCCACCATTAATAGATAGATGTTAATGTTTATAGCGATTTGCCATTCAACATTTCGAATTTTCTTTTGAAAATAATGTAGGTCTAAACAAAGAATTGAAAATATAAATTTATAGGCATTAAAAAGGCTCTTCCTATTCAGGGAGAGCCTTGCAGCTTGAATATATTGAAGAAAGCTATTATAAATGCAGGTCAAAGTCCAATTTATTTAAACTTTTATATAAAGATAACGGGAGATTTCACATTGTACAACTCAAAAACTGCCCTATTATACATTGTTGCTTTCGCATTCATGTCGCAATTAGGCATAAAGACAATTCAGATTCAGACTATTTATCTATGAATTCAGATAAATAGTTTTACTACCCTTTAGTGGGTATAATAAATACCGGCGTTTTCGAATGTCTGACTACTTTTTCTGCAACACTTCCTATTAACAGGTGTTCGACTCCAGTTCTACCATGTGTTCCAAGCACAATTAAGTCCGCCTTCCATTGCTTAGCTATAACAAGAATTTCTTCTTCAGGATTGCCTTGTACAATGTAAGAAGTAACTTGATGTTCACTAAAAATTGTTTCGATAAGTCCCTGATGTATTCGTTCAAAATTCTTTTTTTGACCACTTTCAATTTCACTTTCAGTAATAACATCTTCATTCATTCCCATTCCCATCCCCATTATATCATTGTTCAACATAATGATTGGTCTTTCAATCACACTTATCAATGCTACTCCTGTATGAAGTTGTTCTACCAATTGAAATGCAGCTAATGCCACACTTTTAGATTCAGGCTCATTATCTATTGCAATGAGTATTCGTTGAATATTATTCATGATTCATTATTTTAAAATTTCTATAAAAAAGGCTTGAAAAAGCAATGTCATTTTCTAGACTCTAACACAAATTCATTATTTCAAGGGTAATTAGATTTGACAACTTTTTAAAGTTGCCAAATCCTAACAAGTCATTATGATTGATTACTTGCCATTTGAATACCCTCTATATCATCTCTCTTTTTGTATTTATAGCCAGAAACTTTAGTTATTAAAGAGCTGACATTACTTTTCCAGTTCCATTTTTGAGTCTTGTTTGGTCATATTAGTCAATTCTAATTCACAAGATATTTTTACTTCATCACTAACCATAAAACCACCTTTTTCTATAGCAGAATTCCAAATAAGTCCAAAGTCTCCTCTGTTAATGACTCCTGAAATAGAGAATCCTGCTTTTTCATTTCCCCATGAATCAGTAATAATTCCTCCAAATTCAGCATTTAACTTTACGTTCTGAGTAATTCCATTAATACTTAAATCTCCCCACAAATCATAATTCTCATCTTCATTAGGGGATATCATTGTACTTGCAAGAAACGTTATTTGCTTATGATTTTCTACATCAAAAAAGTCAGCGCTTTTCAAATGTCCGTCACGATTTTCATCACCAGTAGATATTGAATCTACATCAATCCACAAGTCAATTTCTACTGTTGTAAAATCCTTGCCTGATGTATAAATACTTGCATCAAACACTTTAAATGTTCCTTTAACATGAGCAATCATTAAATGCCTAACCTTAAACTCAATTGAGCTGTGTAATTGGTCAATCGACCACTTTGTTTCTTTTTTCATTGTTACTAATTTTATTATTAAACGATTAAAATTGAGATGAATATTTTAGTTCTAATATCAATTATCAAAGAAGCCTAACTAATTTTTAAGGCCGTTTATTATATCAATTTCCGATTTATCTTTTTTAATTTCCTGACGAAGCAAAGCATACAAACTCATGTAAATATTGGCAATCCATACCAATGCAAACAAGGAAATCAAATAACCTATCCAATTGTCTGTAAGCAGTTTGAAATTAGTAAAACATATAAAAAGAAGCGTTATATAATGGCTAAAACAATACTCACAAGTAAAAAGATAAAAGAATTTTCTTTTAAAAACATTGTTACAATTCCTGCTTTGTTCAGTACAATAAATTCGAGGTTCTCGAAATATTTCTTCATTAGTTACTGTCCAAACAATACAAGATATTGGGATAGGCAGTATAAAAAGCCAAATAAGCTGAGTTGGAATATCCATAATCAAAGTATTGATGTTAAATTCTAAAAATCGACTCTTCTGACTAATACCAATATCCTTTCACCCAATGTAAACCTCTTGGTCTTTGTTGCCAATATCCTTGCGAATAAGCGCGGCCTGCTAAATGTTTATGCCAAAACCCATCACTGTGCAAGTAAATATGTTTATTCCTATTCCAAATCCAATTTCCTTCAATCCATATATCAGATTCATTTTGTTGAGGAGGCCGTTCCATTTCAGTATAACAGGGTATTTCTGTAACATGACCTTCTGCCAAACATCCTAGACATAAATAAAGAATGAGGGTAATAATGATAATAAATAACAACTTTGTCATGATAATTAATATTCATTCCCTGTAAAGTACTCAGGAAAATATTTGGCAAAAAGAGTGGAAGGAGTTTTAACCAACTCTCAATTAAAATTTCAATCTGTCATAAACAATTTCAAGATTGTTATCAACATTCCATACACCCGGGGCATTCCAAGCAATTCTTGCGGCTTCATCTTTCTGATATAATGAACTGACTGTACCTGAAAGTGTAACCCTATTTCCAATAACATGTACCATAATATTCTGAGTGCTTACTGACCAATTCCTGGCAAGTGCTTTTTCAATTTCATCTCTTTCAACCTCATCTTGCGTTTGTAGATTAATGACAATATTGTTTATTACTCCTTTTACGCCAGGTTGTTTAACTGCTGAAGACTTAGCAGCTTCCTTTTGATAATTCCATTCAAGTTCTCCATCTAGAGTAACCCAACCATCTTCTACCTTTACCTTCAATGTATCATTAGGGACATCCCAATTCCATTTAAAAGCACTTAAAATTTCAGTTGCAATCTTATTATCATCAATAAAACTTGTGTCTCCAAAGTCCACAACAATTTTTTCTACTACAGCCTTTACACCCGAGACCCTTTTAGCAGCATCTTCTGCTTCTGTTTTCTTTGAATAATTGTTAACAGTTCCAGTTAGGGTAACTACACCGTCTTTACAAGTCACACCAACTTCGGCGGCATTTAACAAGGGCTCCCACTTAATGGCATCCTGAACATCTTTTTGTAATTCTTCGTTACTTTTCATTTGTTTCTATTTTATTATTTTGAAATATTAATTATGCTGATTAAAACAAAAAAGGAAAGGAATAAAAACTCCAATAGTCATAAACCTTATCCCAATGAATATTAGTATCGGGCCAATGATCCATATCGAATCCCGGAGCTAGTTCAAGAGTCTCTTTTTTTTGATTAAAAACAAATAATTGCTTTTTTTCGTCCACGTTGAGAAGGCCAAAAGGAATCGCATAATATTTAGTTGATATTCCCAAAAAGCCACCAAATTCAATTATGTAATAATCAATTTTACCAGTAATTATATCAATCATGATATCCTTAATGGTTCCAATATGTTCTTCTTCTAAATTGTGGACATGGTCGCCAATAATTGAAGTGGCGGTCAAGTACTTTAAAGGTCGATTTATTGCTGGACCTTCATGATTTATGCCCGAAAGATTGTCTTCTGTTAACCTGCTCATTATTTCTATTTTAATTTTGAAAAATATTCTTAGTTATTACTTTTTCTTTGAATTAATATGGAATCAATTTTCAATTTATTTAATCCCAATTACTTATAACCTATCGCCTTACATTAATCTTATATAGTTAAATATCCTCCGTCTATAGGATAGTAACCTCCAGAAGCATAAGATGCAGCATCAGAACTTAACCAAATAACTAAGGATGCCACTTCATCTGGATTGCCTAATCTTCCAATCGGATGTTTTGAAGCTAATTCAGCTTTAGTTTTATTATCCAACGAGTTTAATAGAGGAGTGTTTATAAATCCTGGTGCAATACAATTAATCCTGATGCCCTTTGAAGAATATTCTATTGCAGCATTTTGTGTTAGTCCCACCACACCGTGTTTGGCAGCAACATAACCACTAAACGAGCCGAATCCTACTTCTCCAAGAATCGAAGCTGTATTTACAATTACCCCACCACCCTGCATCAACATCTGTTCAATTTCAAATTTCATACAATAGAAAATCCCATTGAGATTAACACGAATTACCTTTTCAAACCCCTCAATACTCATATCTGCTATTGGGTTAATTTCTCCCAAGATTCCCGCATTATTAAAAGCGATATCAATTTTTCCATATTCATCAATTGATTGTTTTATTAGCTGTTCGCATTCTATGGCTATACTCACATCGGTTTGAAAGAAACAAGCTTCACCACCTGAAGCGATTATTTTTTCTACAGTATCATTTCTACTAATATCAGATATAACTACTTTAGCACCATTTGCAGCATAAGCTAAAGCCGCTGCTTGTCCAATTCCTGAACCTCCACCCGTTACTAAGGCGATTTTTCCTTCAAACAACTTTTTCATTTTTATAATTTTATTGCTATGAATTAATTACAATGCAAACATCACTCTCAACAGTGCTTATATTATTACACAATTCAATTAAGATATTATAGGATTCTTAGCTTTTTAGTAAATTCCAAATTAATGTCAAGATTAAATGGATGCTAACTCCCATAACCATTGCGCCATTTGTTCATTTAAAGAAGGAAGTTGCATGATCATTAAGTTGAATCCGATTTTACTCATCATCCAATCTATTTCTAAAACTCCCTTTTGTGAATTATAGAGATATATTTTTTTGAAATGATGCCTACCATCAATACCCAATAAGTTACAAACCCTCAGCGAACGCTGCAAGGACTCTATGATTATTTCAGTAGTTATTTTGCCAGTAAACGACAAGTTTTTGACTGAATAAATAAGTCTTGAATTGTAAAAAACATCATCAAGTCCCCATGACGCAAATTGATGCCTGCAAGCGGGCAAACGAACAATATTGATTGTTTTCATGCTTAATAATTAATCGATTTACACTGTTTTAAATAGTTGACGTAGAGATTCAAATGATGCTTTTTGTTGTTCTGTAAGCTTTTCAGGCATAATGACCAGTAATTGTATATACATATCTCCAAATTCATTTTCCTTACCATATACAGGCATCCCCTTTCCTTTTATACGAATGCTTTTTCCATTTTGCGATCCTTCAATAACTTTAATTTTCACTGAGCCATTAATAGTATTAGAAACAACTTCCCCACCTAAGACTGCAGTAAATAAATCGATAGTTTGAGTCCTATAAATATCATCTCCTTTGCGTACAAATTGACTGTTCAATTTCGTTTTTATTTTAACCATTAAATCGCCATTTAATTCCGCAGTACTACCTTTTCCACCCTTTCTCTTAATATTTAACAACTGACCGTCATAAGAACCAGGTTTAGTTGTTATTCTAATTTTTTCATTTTCCAATTGTATTATCCTGCTTGTTCCCTTGTAGGCTTCTTCGAGTGTAATTTCCATTTCAGTCTCATAATTTTCACCTTTAAACCCTGAAGAACGACTTCCTCCTCTCCTATTTCCCTGACTGCTAGATTTACCTGAAAAAAATTGTTCGAAGAAATCCGAAAATTCATGTTGCCCATCTTCCCCAAAACCTTGAAATCCATTTCCTTCAGTTCCAAATTCTTGCCCAAATCCACGGCTTCCATTTCCCCTATTTTGATTTCTATAATTTTCATTCTTCGCCCAATTCACACCTAACTCATCATATTTCTTTCGTTTTTCAGGGTCACTCAATACTTCATTTGCCTCATTAACAGCCTTAAACTTTTCCTCTGCCTGAATATTGTCAGGATTTTTATCTGGATGATGTTTGATAGCCAAAGCCCTATAAGCCTTTTTTATCTCGGCTTGTGTAGCATTTTTCTCAACACCTAATACTTTATAATAATCCTTGTAATCCACTTTTATTGATTCAATTTAAATAACTAACTGTTTTCCTCTGTGAATCAATTTATACCAATTTCATCACGTTTCTGTCTTATATTTCGTCGAAAAAGAAGCACATATCCAATTTAATCCCTACCATCTTCTTCAAGATTATCATGATTATCCCCACCAAGACTATAATAGTTATTTTCTTCATCCTCACTCCCTATTTCTTCTTCCTCATCATCCAATTCAGCACCAAGAATATCCAAATCATCTCCCGTTTCATCCTCCTCAAATCCATTCTCATTATTTGCCCAAGACTTAGTCTTCTTGCGATTTTCTTTACTTTTAGAAATATCCTCAGGATCAATATCTGCCTCTATTTCATCATTATCATAAACATCTTCATTTTTGGGAATTAATGAGTGACCATATAAATCTTTTTGTCTTGCTAAATTTCGACTTTTCATTTTCTGTTATTTATTTTGTTTTAATTATACTAAGAATCTGCAGACTTGAATTTTATTAAATCTTCGATGTATTTAAAGGCATTTGAAATAACTTTAATTACATTTTTGATTCGCTAAAAATTCGTCATAAATAGATAGGTTATTTATTAACCAAATCATTTTCCAATACTTTTTTGCGCTCTTTATATTCTTCGGTTGTCATTTGTCCCAAAGCATACCGTTGTTGTAAAATATCTAATGCGGAATCTTTTTTCTTACGTTGTCCTGGCACATCATAAGGTGTAACAAAAATCCAAAAAATAAGGAACATCCAAAGCAGCCACCAAATGAGATTCATTCCCCAATAATAATTGTTGTAATACATTGTTATAAAATTAATTGTAATAAAAAATGAGTTTTTAAAAGAGTATTTAATTCAAATCATGCTGATTCCATGTCTCTAAATCATTTGCCATTTTTGAATAATTAAAATTTAAAAGTCAATCCTACTTTTCCTCCCGAGAATGCATTTCCACCTCCAAATTCGAGATTAATACCAAATTTTTTAGTAAAATAATACCTTCCACCAATCTGTGCACCTAACCCTAATCCTGAACTGTGATTACCATAATAACCTGCATCTGGAGAAGACCAATTGTAAAATCCTAAATTTAGTCCTGCATAAAAATCAAAAGGAGAAGGAATTAATAAGATATTATTGAAATGATAATTTGCATTTGCTGAAATTCCTGAAATATCTCTTCTGTAATAGTACCGACCCCAATATTCATTATAAGATCTAAAGGATAATTCCCCCCCAATACTAACATTTCGAAATGCCACATAATCTATACCTACATAGACAGGCGTACCATATTCTGACAAACCAACTCCCATATTCAATTGTGCATGTCCAATAGACACTGTCCCCTGAGAAAAAACTGTTACGCCAAACAATGATAATGCGAACAACAAACAAACTCTTTTCATAAAAAAAATTAAAACCTGATTAAGAAATAATCTCCCTTTTGATAATTAGGAAGAATTGAAACATAAAAAAACTTTGAAATTTGAAACTTATGAATGTATTCCATCTTTATAAAAAAAGTCATACGGTTTTGATTCATTAAATTTCAATTATAATTCAATTGCTTTTTGTTAATGTAAAGGTGGGTGGCTAATAAGGTTTGATTATTACACAATCAATTGGATAATTTATATGATTACTACTTTTTGTTATTTTTATCTTTTTTCACTTTGAGTCCCTTAAAAAATTGTGGGGTAACACCCGTTTCTTTTTTAAATTGTGTGCAAAAATGTGCAATACTTGAATAGTTCAAACGAAAAACAATTTCCCCAAAACTCATCCCATCGTACAAAATATATTCTTTTATTTTCTCAATCTTATGGTTAATGATATATCGTTCAATCGAGATTCCTGTAGCCTCCATAAAGAGCATCGTCAACTTTTGATAATTATAGTTGACTTTGTTACTAATATAATCTGAGTGACTTTGTTTAGGTAATTCATCTGCATAATGTATCATTTCTACGATAACCATCTTTGTCATATCAACGAGTTGTGCATTTTTGTCTTCCATTAATTCCAACCCATGCTTTAGCAGAGCACTTGCCAAAACCTTTCTGTCACTTTTCGTAATGGAACTGATTATTTCAACTTCACCTAAATTTATTGCTCCATATTCAATATTCAAGTTTTCAAGCTGTTGCTTTACAATCATTTTGCAACGAATGCAGACCATATATTTGATAAATATTTTCATACTAATTATTTTCCTGCAACCTACCTTATTTGTATGGATAAAACGGGTTTAAACTAAACAATATTTTGTTTCAACAATTGGCAAAAAAGTAGCTTACTTAAGACAAGCATTCTGAATAATTTCCTATGATTAATAATGTTTCATTCCTTCTCGCTGTTCCCTTCGTTGTTTGTGTTCATTTGGATAATGCCTACTCCTTTCTTTATGAAAATAAGGAACACAGGCTGAATACATAGTAGCCAATAACGCTGAAATAATGAGTAGAGAAATTAATTTATTTTTCATTTTTTGTTAATTGTAAAAATTGTTTAGTAAAATATTGACCAAAAGTTTATGATTAATTGATTATTTATTAATTTAATTTTGAGATACATCAAAGAGCTTTTCTGCCATTTTTTTGTCGTGACCATAAATATCATCTCTAAAATTCATAATGCCCTCTGCATCCACCCAAGCGGTAAAGTATTTGATAATTACTTGAACTAGTGGTTTCGCATTTACCCATACTTCATTTGATTGATTCATTAAAGTGCCAATTGAATCTGCCGTATAAAGGGGCTGTCGTCTCAACAAAAATTTTGCTAGTCCTGCTGGATTTCCAATCCGGATGCATCCATGACTAAATGACCTTTTTGAATTTAAAAATGCATCTTTATTTGGGGTATCATGAAGATAAATGTTGAATTTATTGGGGAAAAGGAATTTTACTTTGCCAAGTGCATTTTTCTGTCCAGGCTTCTGCCTTATTTCAGGAATCAGTCCATCATATTTCACAACCTCCATATTGTGCTGATTCAGATAATTCCTATTTCTCATCATTGCGGGCATCACTTCCTTTTTTGTGATACTCAATGGCACATTCCAATAGGGACTGAATACGATATAACGAATATTTCCAGAAAAAATGACTGTATTATGCGCTTCAGTTCCAACGATTACAGGCATTGAAAAACTGTATTTCCCAGAATCATATACGTAAAGTTTATATTCAGGAATATTTATCACAATTCTATCAAATCCTAACGTATCGAGAGGCAACCATCTTGCCCTTTCCATATTTATTAGAATTTTTATTATCAAAGTTTTGGGAGATAGATTTAATTGTTTGAGAGTAGAAAATCCCACAATTCCCGTTTCAGGAAGTCCGAACCTAAATTGGAACTTCTTAACAGCTATCAGCATTGAATCATTAAAAAGTGTTGATGTATCCTTTTCTTGATAATCACCAAGTAAAAAAAGTCGATTCTTGATGATTCGTATTATTCTATTTTTTTCTCCTATCTTAAAGACCTTGTCAACTGTAATTGAGTCCCACTTGAAAAGTTTATTGAGTTGTTGGTATTTTGAAAGTTCTTTTTCCAATAACCTATATTGACGATTCAAAGGCTCCTGTATTTTATTTGGATATTCATTACCATCCACTAATGAGTCAAGAATCTTAGTGATGTTCATTTTTTTTCTAGGAATATACCACCCTAATTGAGTGATATTTAGTTCACTTCCTTGATACACTTTTGTAGCATATCTAAAGAACTGTCCAGTTATTGACAATTCAGCTTTTCTTATTAAACTATCCCTCAGTATTTTATTTGTGTCTATTTTATCACTGAGTCTATCATATAATTGCTTTAGTTCTGGATTATAAAGGGTACTATCATCGAGATTTGAAATTAAATCATTTTGAAGATTGTAAAAATTATGTGCTTGTTCTGTCAACCCATCTGCATCAAACCATGCAAACTCAAAGTTCCTTTGAGAATAAAAATCAAAATATTCACTATGATATTTTTGAAAAGAATCTTCCTGTAAAATAAAATTTTCTAAGTAAATACTATCTAAAAAAAGATTATTAAAGGAACTTTTTGAATTGATGGAACTATCACGCAAACTATCTTTAGCTTTAATTGGGTTGCAAAAAATATTAAATAATGCAAACAAAAAAAGGGTCAATAAAACAATTGGTGTGGAAAAAATTACCTTTGAAATTTCTATTTTCATTTTATACTATCTGATGATTTGCCTTTCGCTTAAATTAAGAAGGAACCAAATAGAATAAAGCAAAATTGAATGAAATGGCTACCTACCATATTATATAAGTTATGGAATTAGTATCAAGATTCTCATATTCAAACTGATTGTGTTAATATTCGTTAGGAAAGCAGTTAAAATAAATTGAGCAACTTTTATCTAAAGAAGATATGCATTTTAACTTAAAACTTATAACGTACAACTTCCTTACTAATTGAAAGTAACTACTTCACTTTTACCCCTAAATTTTATTAAATGAACAAGATTTTCAACAAGTTACTTATCTTATAATACCTACAGACATACATTTTTAATAGGATGCCTGTTCGTTAAGCTTATTGCAGTCACATACGACCCTGTGTGGCAGTTCGATAAGCTTAATGAAGCTACACACAACCCTGTGTGGCAGTCCGTTAAGCTTATCGAACCCACATTCGACATCGAATGGCAATCCGATAAGCTTTCTGAACCTGCACACAACCCTGTATGGCAATTCATTAAGCTTATCGAACCCACACACTACCCTATGTGTCACTCTGTAGGTTTTTTATGGCATCTAAACCTCAAGTTATTAATCGATTAAGAATTTTCAGGTAATAGCTTGCACAGATTTCGAAGAATTGAAATTTATATTTAGTAAAGTTTTCTCCAATCCAATCAAAATACGGCGAAATTTCACCAATAGACAGGCTTTGCAACTCTAATAAATGCTTAAAAAGAAAAAAACTACAT
>CANCKV010000024.1 GCA_947378615.1 Chitinophagaceae bacterium
AACAATTCAAAACCATTGATTCTTGGAGTGTTCAAATCCGTAATAATAATATCCACAACATGTCCCTCATGTAAATAAGCCATAGCTTCGAAACCGTCTGGGAAAATGGTCACCTGAAATCTAGTTTTGAGATGATGACTAAGCACTAATTGCATAGGCTTACTATCCTCTATAACCATTACTTTTATTGATGGGAACGCTTCTTGTGTGTTGTTCATTTGTAAGTAAACTTTTTAAGGTTATTTCGAGTGCCAATTTGATATGCAAATAATTTCATTATTCTCCAAAAATAATGACTTTTTTATGAATGTGTATAATGTTCATTAATAAAAAATAATTCTTTAATGATGAACTATGTATTATTTACACAGTTAGGTTTGCAAATATTGAGGAATTTTTGTAATTCATTGTAAAAAATAGTCACAAAGTTGAAAATAATCTTTTTTTAAAATTAATCATTTAAGAAAAATAAATTAAAATGTTTATAACAAAGAAACTTTCTGAAAGAAAATGTATCGCTTTGATTGCGCATGACCATAAAAAAGTAGATATGGTGGAATGGGCATTACATAATCGTCAAACGTTGTCTAAGCACGAGTTGATGGCTACAGGGACAACAGGTAAATTAGTAGAAGAAGCCTTAGACAGGCCTGTAAAGAAGTTTTTAAGTGGTCCACTTGGAGGTGATCAACAGATAGGAAGCCTCATCGCAACAGGAAATATCGATATTGTTATTTTCTTTTGGGATCCTATGGAAGCACAGCCACATGATACGGACGTAAAAGCATTACTTCGTTTATGTGCAGTATGGAATATTCCGATGGCTGCGGATAGGTCAACAGCAGATTTCATCATCACTTCACCCTTTATGAACGAAGCTTATGATGCAATTATCCCTGACTATGATGGCTATCTGAAAAGGGATATTAGCAAATAGTTAGGAAGCAAGATTACAGTTATTAGTTACAGGTTACTGGTTTCAGGTTACATATATCTAATCCTGAATCCTATAACTATCTAAACATCATTTCTGCCTTTAAAATACTTTCAGGCTTTCCTACATCTAATAATAGACTTGTAGAATGGTCGAAGCATTCGATAATATTCTGACCGCAAAGACTCATATAGACATCTATTAAGGAAAACTTTCCCCGTTGTTCTATTTTATTAAAAATAGCGGAGTTGATAACATGAATACCACTAAAAGCCATTTGATGTAATGAAAGTTTTTCATCAGTGGAATAGTTAATTACAGGTCCTTTTTCTTCACCCGTCGTTACATTTCTCCATCCTGACAAATGATTTCTGTTATCAAAAAGAAGGTATCTGCTGCTATTTCTTTCTGTTACTGCAAGAGTGGCAATAGGATTATTTAATCTATGTTGCATTATCATTTTATGAAGGGGCATATCAGTTAGCATATCGACATTCATAACCACGAAGTCTTCTTCATTTTCAAAATACCAGCTTGCCTTCAGCAATCCCCCACCTGTTTCCAATACAGCGTCTGTTTCATCAGAGATACTGATATTACTTCCCCATCCTTTATTTGATTCGATGGCATCAATTATTTGTGCTGCAAAATGATGCACATTTACCAATACTTCTCTTATACCTTGTGTTTGTAGGAATTCTACATTTCTTTGTAGTAAACTTTTTCCATTTACAGGTGCCAATGCTTTTGGATGTTCCAATGTAAAAGGTTGAAGCCTTGTTCCTAATCCTGCTGCCAATAATAATGCTTTCAAGTACTTCTTATTTGATTATAAAATGACCTATTATTTACTATTCCATTACTTATAAAGCTAAAAAACAAACGTATAGCTTAATACTTACAACTTAAAACCTATTACTTTTACTTTACCCACTTATCCCTATTCGTATGCGACAATTCAACCTTAACCTTATACTTTTCTTGAAGGTGCTTCGCCGTTTGTTCAGCAGCAAATACACTACGATGTTGCCCCCCCGTACATCCAAAATTGACAGAAAGATGTTCAAATCCTCTCTCCAAATAATTTTCAACTGATATGTCAATTACTTCCCAAACACTATTTAGAAACGAACCCATTTTAGTCCGTTCCTTCAAAAAGTCTTGAACAGGCTTATCCAAGCCACTTAGCTTTTTATAATCATCAAACCTTCCAGGATTTAATATTCCCCGCATGTCAAATACATATCCTCCTCCCGATTCATTGTTGCATTCAGGTATACCATTGCGATAACTAAAGCTGTTGATGACAACCACAAGAGGCGTATGTTCATCTGCTTGCTGTACTGAGAATCTATCAATAATTTCTTGACTTGAAACCTTTAATAGCAACTCGTGAAAAACGGGCAGGGAAAGACCAATTGTTTTGTTTGCCACAAAGAATTGTATGTTTTTCAATGCTAATGGAATACTAGAAACAAAATGTGATTTTCTTTCGAATAATCCCCTAAATCCATACGCACCAAGTACTTGAAGTAATCTAATTAATACATAACCATTGTAATGATGGATAAAAGCTGTTTTGTCGATTGGTTTGCCGAGGATTTTCTCTACTTCAATGATATAAAATGCCAAAAGACTGTTCTTCCATTCTTCACTCAAATTCGCCTTTGCTTGCCATAGAAGACTAGCCACATCATATTGCAATGCCCCTTTCATGCCTCCTTGAAAATCAATAAAAGCAACTTCATCCTCTCTGACCAATATATTACGACTTTGAAAATCCCTGAACATAAAATACTGATGTTCAGTTTCCGCAAGAAATGTACTCAATGTTTCCATTTCCTCTTGCAGTATTATTTTGTTGTAAGGGATGGAAAGGGTGTCAAGAAAATAATATTTAAAATAGAGAAGGTCATTTAATATGGCTTGTTTACCAAAAGACTTTGCCGCAAAGCATTTGTTGTAATCTAAATCCTTATCTCCTTCAATTTGAATGCGTGCCAATTGAGAAAGACTCTTTTGATAGAGTGAAAATACTTTTTCATCCTTACCAAACTGTTCTATTTTGTCCAATAAATTCTCTTTACCCATGTCTTCCTGTATGTAAATAGTCTGTTCATTATTCACATAAAGAACATTTGGCACGGGTATTCCTTTAGATTTAAAATGTTTCGAGAAATAAAAGAAGGTTTCATTCTCTTTTATATGGGTGTTATAGGCAGCAATAAAAGAAGATATTTCTGTGATAATCCTAAAATAAACCCTATCACTACCGCTCTGTGGCAGCATCTCTAGATTAGTAATTAGTTCTTTATTATTTGCGACGAATAAGCATTTTATCTCGTTTGTAATCTGTTCTAAACTTAAATTCATAGGGGACGAAAATAAAGGGTTCTGATATTTTTTCTAATAATTATTTGAATAGGTCATTCAGTAGGTGTAAATCAATTTTTTGTACACCATAAATTTGAACTAGATTAAAGCATATCAATTGGTATTTTATATTGCAATATTGGATTCTTCCTCTAATCCTTTGGTGCTGATTAGACCTTCTTGCGAGGAGTTATAAAATATGAGTGATGAGTCATTTTCACAAAGGAATCTTAACTCATATTATTTCGTTTCTTAGTATGCTTTCAAATTGTCCGCCTCTATTTCTACTATATCACCCTTTTGCCTTAGAATAGCAACTCCATTTTCTTTTGCATATTTTCAGCCCTTTTATCAAAAGAAAAACTTGCAATACCCAAATAATAACTGTGGGTTGCATAAAAAGGAAAAAGATGTCTGAAGTTGCTTACTTTTTTTTTCAATTAATTTGACCACATCCTCTTCCTTTGCATTGTATTTACACTCTATGATTGCCACATTTTTTCCATTAAACATTGTAATGTCAAATTCATCTTCAAGATTAGGTATTTTGTAGTGGAGGTTTCTACTAATTTCATCAAATTTCAAGTTACCTAGTCTTTTATCCTCTTCTAATGAGTTAAAAAAGTATTCTTCTGTACCATATCCATGACTATTTGCCATTCCACCAACATGGATGCCCATACTTTTCAATTTCTCATCAGTTTTTCGCATTTGCGCTTCTATTCTTTCAAACTGTGCTTCTGTTTTTTCAAACTGTGCTTCTGTTTTTTCAAACTGTAATTCTGTTCTTGCTTGTGCAACCGCTAATTCTGCAAATATTTCCTTCAATTTGTTATCTGTCATAACTTTCTATTTCAGCGAAAGTACCCTTTATCTATCGTAATTGAGATTACAATAAAATGAAAGTGCAGCCACCACTTGAATGTAGTAACTGCACTTTTTCAATTACAAATTGATGATTCGTAATTATTCTTTTATAAACTCTACCGTGTTCACTCTTCCATCTGTAGATTGAACCCTTAAATGATAAAGACCCTTCCCAATACCGCCTACAGAAAGTGCTGGATTTGTAGCATCCTTTAAGGCAACTATTTTAACCACTTTACCCATATTATCATTTAACTGAACAGTATTAATATGACTACCCTTTAGAGTAATTGAAGTACTAGCAGGATTTGGAAAAACCGTAATAGGTAATTCGTAATTCGTAATTGAGGCGGACACTATTTTACTGTAAGAAACTGCCCCATCTTTATCGACACTCTCCAAACGATAATAGTTGATTCCATTGGCGGGATTGTTATCTGTGAAATTATAACTATTTGCCCCACTGCCTATAGCTTTAATAGTGCCTATTTCTGTAAAGGAACTGCCATCTGTACTGTGTTGTATAATGAAGTTGTCGGCATTTAGTTCGGTGGATGTTTGCCAATTTAATATTGCCGAACCATCATTTTCTTTAGCAATAAAACTGCCTATACTTACTGGAAGTGGAAATGGACTTATTGCATTATCACTTGTAATGGATAAATTAAGCAAAGAATCATAAGCAACTACATAATAAGGTGCATTTGGATTAGTTGGCATATATGAAGAATCTCCCGTTTTGGATGTTATTGAATCCCATGAATTATTCACATACATGAACCATGAATAGGTAATTTTTTTTAGTGTTCCACCTAATGTTACGATCAGACTGTTCCCTGATTGATAAAGAGGAATATTTGCTTGATTGGAATAAGAAAAACTGACTTTTTTGTTTCCATTCAATTTTTGGGCTATTGGCTCCAAATCACCAAATACAAAGCTATTATTAGAAACATTTAAATTTTTTAGATTTGGAAGTAAAGCTAATGATACTGGAATATTCCCTGTCATATGACCAGTTGATACGTCTAAGGAAGTAAGTTTAGTTAAATTGCCCAATGAATTAGGAAGTTTGCCAGAAGGGTTAAAATAACTAAGTGTGATAGAAGTTACCCTGCCTGAAGTGTCTAACAAAACCCCGGGCCAAAAACATACAGGACCGCTTAGCCAATAATAAAATTCCGCACTCGAATATTGATTTACAGTTGAGTTATACAAATCAACCAATGCCGATGAATCATTTGTATTAGTCTTGATTTGTACATCATAACTGTTACTACTAATACCTTGCCCTAGTATAGAGTCATAAGCGTCCACTGTATAAGTTCCACCTGTGTAAATAATAGAAGAGTCGCCAGAAATTGTATCAAATAGATATCCATTGACATACCAACTATAAGAAATCTTTCTCGGAGTACCGCCTGCAGATACATATAGCTTATTTCCAGATTGATAAATTGATAATATCGTATTTTGTGGTGAGTCAATAAATGTAACGTTATTGTTTCCTTCCAACTTTTTTAAAATTGGTTCCAAGTCACCAAACAGAAACGAATTACTAGAGACATCCAAATATGTAAGATTTCTTAATAAGCCCAACGAAATAGGTACATTTTCACTCAATTGATTATTTGACAGGTCTAATGTGTTGAGTTTGCTTAAATTACCCAATGAATTTGGAATACTACCTGATAGATTATTTGAGTTTAGAAGTAAAGAAGTTACCCTGCCACTTGCATCCAATGTAACCCCATTCCAATTACTCACGGTGTGATGTAGCCAACCTGTATTGTTGTTCCAATTTGCACCGTTTGTACTATTGTACAAATCTACTAAGGCAAGGCTGTCTTGTTTGTTTGATTGTCCAATTACATGGTAAAAGGAAAGAAATAAAAAAAAAGCAAGTGTAATCTGTTTCATAAAAGAATAATTAAGTCTTTGAATAATATATTTTTCAAATATAGGATAAACGTATTGAAAGAGTCGCTGCTTTCGAATAAAATATTCTAAAATATTTATACCCTCAAAATACCTTTTTGAAAAGTTAGTTTAGCTATCATCCACTGATTATTATAATTTATCAGGATAGATTTCCTTGAACTATTTAATATGATAAATAGCAAAAGGGCTTTCTCCAAAAATCGAGCAGTGCTTTCACTTTGGTAACAATTACTTCATGTTGTGCCTGAAAGGCAAGCTCTTATAGGAATTTGTTTTGAATCAGTTCGTTTTAAATATTGTGGAGTACTTTTAATAAAGTAAGTGAATTGTCTTATTTATCCTCATTGTCCATATTGATAATTTCATCAAATATCAAGTTGATATTCAATCCAAGTTTAAGTTCGACTAATTTTTTGCCGATGCCAATATTGCACTTTTATTAATAAATTCAAGCAACCCAATAAAATTATTGATAACTTTATAAATGGAAGAAAAACAGTTGTGAAAGAGATTTCTCCGCTGTTACAATGACGAGCTTATAAATAATTGATTTTGAATAGTAGTATTTTTATAAAAATCTACCTACGTTTAATAAGAATCGATGATGAAGAGCTTTTAGTATCGTTACCATTCGTGCTGACCGACCATGATTTGCCAACTTTTTAGAAGTTGGTTAATCTATAGTGGGACACTTAAAATAGATTTGGCAACTTTTTAAAAGTTACCAAATCGTGGCCGCATACCACACGTCATTCCCATTTATCTCTGCTTGACAGATGGGACATTCGAAATGACGGGAAGGGCTGTTGCAAAGTGTGTCTGAATTAGGATTTGTAGGATTTGAGGATAGGGAGGATTAGCGTCTTCAAAAAATAAATAAAATATATTTTCATAAAATGATTGCCATTCCAATACAATCGCTAATATGTGCCCTGAAAAGCAGGTTAGTTGAGAAAAACATACCTCTTTTAGCTCTCAAAATACGATTAGCACAATCATTTTTACCTACAGCTTAAAATATCAGGGCTGCGGTGACAAACTTTCTTCTTACTATTTATTGTTTCAAACAGCATCTTAGTGCTTTGGAAATTGTTTCCAGAGAAATCTCACTAATCAGTTTGCTTTTGTATCTAGAAATTTTATCATTACATCAAAATTTTATGTAATTATATCTAGAGTTGATGCTGTTGCATCCTTTGTTAATGTAAGTAACACTAGTGTTACTGTTGTTGCATCAATTGTTAAGACTCTTAGCAACAATGTCATTATAGTTAACATGGACGCTACTGCTATTAGCACCTATGTTATGGTAAATAACATGGACGTCAATGCTCTTAGCAACTATGTTAGGGTAGTTAACATAGACGTTAATTCAAATAACATGATTAGCTAAGTAAGAAAAAGATACATTTTTATAATTTAATCTAAAACATTTATTACAATACCGCTAATTATTAGCAAAATATTTAATCATTATTAAAATAGAATACTCATGGCAAAGAATAAAAGTTGGATTCCTCTTGGAATGTTGTTATTTTATAATTTCAGCAAAAATTTCGTTGATAAGGCCGTTGCAAATCAATTGGCTTGGAAATTAATTACAGGCAATGTAACTACACTATTGGCATTGCAAA
Source organism: Chitinophagaceae bacterium (assembly GCA_947378615.1). GTDB lineage: Bacteria > Bacteroidota > Bacteroidia > Chitinophagales > Chitinophagaceae > Parasediminibacterium. Next base: position 7,750 of record CANCKV010000024.1, read on the forward strand.
AGATTTATCTAGATTTCTATAAGATTTCTGCAAACAAGAGAAATTGTACACCTACGGACACTCAAAATACTAGAGATGCCCGTAAGATTTTTATTAAAGCTCTTCGGACAATGGGAATTTCGGAAATGAAGTTTAATGATAACATGTCCGATGCAGAACGCACTTCTTGTGGAGTAGTCAACAATAGTGTTTTAAAAACTCCTGCAGTTGTGGCAAATGTGAGTCCTATTGTTGCAAAGAAGGGTTTGAGTGATTTGAATATGAAATTTTCTTTCACAGTCCCTCAGACTATACCTGCGGTTACTGGACAGAATGAAGTGATAATAAAGATTGGCTTTCATGCTGTAGCCGACCCAATTCCTGCCGAGGCAGATTGTTTGTTGATTCTTGTGATGAATACAAAATCGGGAGTTATTACTTTCGACCCTTCGAAGAAAGGAATGCAATTTGTGGGATACGCTCGATTTATAAACACTCGCAAACAGGTTGGTACAGCTGCCACAACTTTTAGTGGAATCGTTTCATAGCAATATGAGTGATGAGTTTTGTCCTCTCAGCATAAGCCCTTGAAGTAAAGACTTCAGGGGCTTATGCTTTTAATCACTCATACTTCTGACATTAAAACTGCAAATAAACAGGCTTAATCACATCCGCTTGTTTACATTGAATAGCGATGTAGATGAATACAATAAAATAAAGAATCTTCAAAGGCAATGGAATCTTTACCAATATGTGCTTGAACTTATTTTCGAAATTCAATGAGATGCCATGAAGTAGGAATGCAGCTGCTATCATCCAAATTACGGGCGAATAGCTCGTGTAGAGTGCTTTTAATAAATTGATATTGAAGTTAGTTCCAATTTGTCGGAGCATTATCCAACTATCATTGAAGGTATCACAACGAAAGAATATCCATCCCAAACAAATAAAATGAAATGTAATAATCGTAGCTAAAATATTCGTTGCCTTTTTCGAATAAGGTAATACAATCAGGTGTTTCCTTCCTAGTTTATAACGTAGTTTATCCACCGCAAGGGCAATACCATGTAAGGCTCCCCAAAAGATAAAGTTCCAACTTGCCCCGTGCCAAAAACCACCAATCAGCATTGTGATAATTAAATTCTTGTAGGTAGCAAACTTTCCTTTTCTATTGCCTCCTAGAGGGATATAAACATAATCTTTCAGCCAACTCGATAAGGAGATATGCCAACGCCGCCAAAATTCAGTGACTGTAGCCGACTGATACGGTGAAAGAAAATTGATATTTATCTCGAAACCCATCCATTTTCCCATACCGATTGCCATATCGGAATAACCCGAGAAATCGCAATAAATTACCATTGCATACCCATAAATCGCCAATAAGCATTCTATACCTGTATGAACGGAAGGATTTTCGAAGACATGAATGACGTAATTCGCATTGATGAAATCACTGATAATGACCTTCTTTATGATGCCGGCAGTAATGAGGTATAGACCCTCGCCCACCTGCTTGTTAGTTACAAATGGTTCCTTATTTATTTGTGGAATAAAATCAGCCGCCCTAACAATTGGCCCCATCATCAACTTTGGAAAGAAGGATAGGAAAAACAAATAATCAATGAACCGAGTAACAGGTTTAAACTCTCCATTGTAAACATCTACCGTATAGCTCAAATTTTCGAAGGTATAAAAGGAGATGCCTATCGGTAGGATGAGTTTGAGTGGATTTAATTGCTGATGTGCAATATCATTCAATATGCCAATAAAAAAGTTGGTGTATTTGAAATAAATCAATAACCCAAGATTGACAATGACGCTCAATACCAACCAAAACTTTTTCAATGGTTTCTTTTTACATCGATAGATAGTATGCCCAATATGATAGTCGAATACTGCCGTTACAAGTATGAAACCCACATACCAACCACAGGTTTTATAGAAAAAATAGAGAGAGAAAAGGGTGAGTAGATAAACCCTCAGTGTATTGAAACGATAGGTGATTGTGTAAACCAATAGGAACACACCAAAAAAGAATAGAAAGAAGGCACTGTTGAACAGCAGTGGGTCTTTTTCGTGAAACAGAAGAACGTCCAATAATTTATTTAAGTCTATTCCCTCCAAAGAGTCCTTTACTTTTTGGTCAATTTAGTACGTTGATAATATTCTTTAGACTGCATTAGTTTATTGAAAAACAAATCACCAATCCGTTTTGCTCCTCGTGAGTTGACATGTGTATAATCCTTATTTGCTAATACAGTATCCCCTTCCACCCAATTTGTAATGGTATTTTCACCACCCATCGACTGATAAAGATTCCAAAAGGCCACTTTGTGTCTCTTTGCAATAGCTCTTTGCGTTGCAACCATAAATGGAACGCCATGTTCTGTGCTATATTTTCCATCATATTTATAGCCAATATCACTCGTACTCACAATCAATATCGGCACATTACCAAACCCCTTCTTCATATTCTGAATTACTTTATGCATGCTACTTTCAAACCAATCAAATTCCTGTTTCTCATGTTCTACAGCATTGATGCCATAATGAACAATTATAAGGTCGTAATGCAAATAACCATTCAATTGTTGCATCACTTCTTGAGTAATCTGTTGTGTTAGAACACTCGTATTACCTCTAAAGGAATAATTATCGAGATACACGCCTTGCTTGTCTTCGAAACTGACCCCATAAATAGGCATATTTGTTTGCGAAGCAGCCAATGATATAGAATTTATAGATGTAGAATTACTGATAACAGTTTCATTTATTAATTCGTTTCCAATTGTATTGAATACGTCAGCCTTTCCATTTTTAACTACCGTCAATGCTGCATTTGCAGGCATCTTTCCATAGTACAATTTCACATCTGTTGTAGGAGATTTATATTTTGGAACGAAATCTACCGCTGAATTATTTGTTGAAAAAAACAAATGTCCCGACAAACCAAGTGGATATTTATTAGGATTGTCCCTGAAATTATAATCTGTCCACCCATTTCCATTCAATCTTATTTGGGTATATAAACTTGATACAGCAGATTGTACAGGAACGAAGCCTATACCTGTACCTCCAAAATTCGATTGAAGCCGAAGTCTTATTTCATCAGTAATATCATCCCCTTCTATGAAAGAATCTCCAAAATAGGCAATCCTTATTTTAGCATGGTTTTGTTTTATGCTATCTAGCTTTCGATATAAATTATTAAGTGAATAAGTCGAATCTGTGCCATAATCTGTAATCAAGGTTTCATCTTCAGGCGGGGGTGTATTTTTGAAGATGACAGGAGGGTCTTTTTTTGCAATAATTATTGGAGTGAATTTTGGTTTAGGTTTATCCATTCTTAATTCGGATAATAAATCCACCTGTTTTTGAGAAAACCACTTGGAATCGGTTATGGTTTTAGGAAGTTTAACAAAGGTCAATACAAAAAGAATGGCAATAGTAAAAGTTACTAATACAAGAGGTTGCCAAATTTTGTTATTCCTTTTTTCCATCCACAATGCAGTTGAGAGTCGCCCTTATACGGGTTCTTTTTAATTGTATATCATAACGGAATTTCTTTTTTCCGCTGAAATTTTTCTTTTGTAAAAAATCATAATAATCTGTTTCATTATGTGTATAATTCTTGTCTTGCCATACTTTATAATAATCGACACATGCTTTCCAATCGTCGAATGCCATATATCTTTTGCGTCTGAAACCAAATAGGTTATTTTTCTTTTGATAAATATTCGACCGAAAGTGCCCTGTTTCATATATCGCCTGACGTAATACTACTTCGGGATATTTAATCTCCTTTTGTTTGATATAGCAATAAATATCATTTTCCGATTGAGCAGATAAATGTGTATTTATTACAAAACAAAAAAGTATAATAATGGCAAATCGCATAGCAAGCAGAGCATTAAATCGAAATAAATATACTGACAATAAATTCAAAAAACCATAATTTTTAACAGAAAAAAAGAAACATTTCTTCCGTGATTAACGCAATGATAAGCAATTATCTATAATTCCCCATCACTTTACAGTCGCAATCGTTTTCTAAAGGTATTTTCATCTTCTTACAAAATGTTTGATAAAATCCAATTCGCTCATTTCTATTATCACTTACATCCTTTTTAGTTGTGTTGCATTCGAGCCCTCCGTTAATGATATTTATCGTCATTCCAAAGCCAGGAACACGGTTCAAATCCTTATCTTCTTTCGTCGGAATCCATTTCCCACACATCACTTCATGACAACTTGGCTTAGGCTTTTGATGTTTCATCCAAAACCAAAGGGCACATTCAAAAGCAATCGAACCATTACTACTCACTAAATCTGGATTTTGAAGAAGGGGAAGGTTTAAATCATCTCCTGCCAATCCATAATTGTAGGCATAAGAAAGTTGTAGAGGACCACGACCATAATAATTTTTTCCAGGTACAGGTGCATAGGCACTCGTTCCTGCAGAGTTATAGATAGGACAAGGTTTTTTGAGGCAGTCCTGTTCTTCTTTATAGACTAATCCCCACACATAAGCGCCTCCTTCTGCCTCAGGCCAGCCGTCTGTAGTTTCATGTGCAATATTGGCAAAAAAGGCCATTAATTCACGTTTATTTTGTAATTCTGTTCCTTCAGTGGCAAACAATGGAAACTTCTCTGTCGCAGCTATAAATGACTCATATTTATAAAGGGTATCCCTATGTGGGAATAAGGCCTCAAATTGTTTTTTAGAAATAAGCTTTGCCACTCGTTTCTCGTTCTTAATTATGACAGGTGTTTGTGCTATGGTAGCAAGGAAACAAAAAGTAAGAAAAACTATTAAAAAGTATTTAAAGTATTGCATATTATGCGATTGTATGTTGCGAAAGTACACATTCGCAATAATTAAGCCGCCGATAAGTAAATTCAAAACCTTTTTGCACAATTAAGTTATAAAGTCAGTTTTTTACAAATCTTTGTGACCAATATTTATCGTTGAATTGAGAAGATATTACCACAAAGTATGAAATGAAGAGGGGGCATGTTACTTATTTATATAACTTTTTAGAAAAGAGAAAAAGCTAAACATATAGTGACATAGCCACATAGAAAGGATATAGATTTATCTATTTTTTATTAAAATGAAGGGCAAATAGGAATACTACTCCGTAGCATTAGGAACGCCTTTTTGAAAAGAAGTTATTTAGTCGTAAACAAGGGAAATCAAAGTACACAGAGTTTTCATTATAGAAAAATGATATTACAACCCTTTGATTTCCTTTTTTTTACCCTTGTGCACCTTGTGGTAAAACCTTCTACATGGTCAATTAAAAAGTAGTTTTATGAATATTAAAGAAGAATTATTTGCAGATCATTCCAAACAGCAGGCAATTAATGTTGCTAAATATGCCTGCGAATCGGAAGTTAATATGCAACAATTGATTGATTGTCTATTGAGTACGGATACAATTATTGCACAAAGGGCAGCTTGGAGTATCGGATGGTCTGCAAAGCTTGACATAAATTCCATCTTGCCATTTCTTCATCTACTTATTCCTTTGATAGAAAGAAAAGATGTACATGATGCAGTCATTCGAAATACAATGTTGGTATTAGAGTCTATCGACATTCCTGAAGTATATCATGGAATAGTAATGAATGGATGCTTTAATTTCATAGAGAATCCTGCTACTGCGCCTGCTATAAAAGCATACTCAATGACAACCGTTTATAACCTTTCTAAACACTATCCTGAGATTTTGCAAGAATTAAAAACTATCATTGAAAATAATTGGGATAATGAAACGCCTGCATTTAAAAGCAGAGGTAAGAAAATATTGAAATCAATAAAG
>CANCKV010000025.1 GCA_947378615.1 Chitinophagaceae bacterium
AAGAGGATTGAAATAATTTCAATCCTCTTTTTCATCAATCAATTAATTTATATCAATCTTATTGTACAGCAATTGCTTTTACAACTCTAGCTACTCCATTAGAAAGTTCTAATTGGTAAGTGCCTGCTTTAATTGAATTAGGCAAAGACAATTGAGACGTACCATTCACATTTAAGTAAGAAGATGAAACCCTTTGACCTACAACATTATAAATATTAACAGTGTATTTTCCTGCATCAAGACCTTCAATAAATAACTTTCTTCCAACTACAGGATTTGGATAAGCTTTTACTGCAGATGAAAGAGTTGAAACTTTTACAACAGAACTATATTGATAAGAACCATCTGCATCAATAGATTTGATTCTATAATAATTAACGCTAGCTGGTTTTGAGTCAATAAAAGAATAACTACCACTCTTAGATGCAGAAACACTTGCTACAGTTGTAAAATCTACTCCATTTATTGATTTTTCAATGGAATAACTAACTGTATTGATTTCATTCTCCACTTTCCAATTAATGACAGATTGACCACCCGATAGGTTAGCAATCAAGCTGCCAAATGAAACCGGAGTAAGATCTCCTGCAGACCCTGAGATTGTAATACGAGAAAATCCAAGTCCTTTTCCTGTTGCAGTTTTTGTGGAATTTGACATAGGAAGAAATCTGAAATAAAAGGTTTGTCCTTTATTTATAACAACATAAGGTACACTTATTCTATTTAATGTATAATCAGTTTTTACAATTGGAGAAATCTTAGCTTGACTTTTACCAGAGATAAGTAAAGTATAATTTACTCCATCAGTAGAATAAAAATAACTTCCAGTACAACTAGTACCTCCACCACTAAAAATAGGAGCAACAATTTGAGTCACTGTAAAAGTTGAACTTGCTGTAAAAGAAAATTCAATATATCTACTAGGGATTCCAAGTGTGTCACCACCTTCCCATGCTCCCACAGAAGCTGCAACAGGTAGGCTGCTAGTCATTCCTGTATCTGTTGGTGCAAATTCCCTAATGGAAAGAGCAGTATCAGCTGTATTACCCCAAGGAAGGTAAACAGATGTGCCGGCAACAGGCTTTAGGGTTTTGTAAAGCCCCATTTTAGCAAATGTGTATGGATTGGCAGTTAATACTTTTGATCCATAGTTGTAACCTGCTGAATCAAATGCAGAAGTAGGAAAACCAACTGGAACTTTAGTTGTGTTGGCCCATACAACAGAATCAGTTTGAGCAAATGAACCGTAGCTAACAAATATTGCAGTTAGCATAATAAACAAACGTAGAATAGAATTTGACTTCATAACAGCATTTTTTAAATTAATAATTTTTTTATTTCGGGTGTAAAAGTATTTATATTGAAATCTTTACCATCCTGCTCTATCCTGTACTGTATTTTTTTTAATTAGATTCAAAAAATACTAACTAATTGAATGTCTAAAAATATTAAATCCATAAAATTCTGAAAATCATTTTTCAGGATTTTATGGATTTAGAAAATAAATAGAAATTCATACAAAATTATCTTTGAACAGGTCCTAATGGCAACAATGTCTTACCATAAACTTCATTCAACAAAGACGCAACTCCGGTATAAATAGCAGAACCTCCACAAACAATACCTTCGTAGCCCGTAAATACCTTAATTGTAGCATTACCTGTAGCATCACCAATTGCCAATAAGAAAAATAAAACAGTAAGGCTAGCAAAAACAAATTGCAATGCTTTACTAATTCGAAGTGTGCCAATAAATAAAAGTGCGGTAAAAATTCCCCACATAACAAGGTAGGCAATCTTAGCGGTTTCGGAGGTAGCTGTTACTCCCCAACCAAGTTTTGGCATAACAATCATTGCCACAAGTGATAGCCAAAAGAAACCATAAGAGGTGAAGGCTGTCAAACCAAAAGTGTTGTTCTTTTTGGCTTCCATGATTCCTGCAATGACCTGTGCAATTCCCCCATAGAAAATTCCCATAGCTAGAATCATTGAATTTAATTCATAAATACCTGCATTATGCAAGTTTAATAAAACTGTTGTCATTCCAAAGGCAAGCAAACCCAATGGCGCTGGATTAGCCGTTGAGTCTTTAATTGTGATCGTAGATTGATCCATAAATAATCGTTTTTAGTGTTAATAAAAACGCTAAGATATTTTTTTACAATTAATTTTACAATAAAATTTTGAAATTATTATTTCGATAATCATTCTGAGGGCATCAATGACAAATTTTTTGATTAAAAAAGGAAATGAATTGCCATATATTTATCATCGTTCAAATTAACCTACTCGTCATCGAAACCCGTTTGAACTTCCTCATTTTTAATTAAATTTTCTGCTTGTTATTAATTGTATAATTAATTACTGTTTCTTTACATCCGAAGAAGGAAAATAAAACTTACACATTAATTATGATTGCATCAATATTATTATTCAAATTACACGAGTTATTACAACCACAATTTTATATAGATAATGGTGGACTTTGGTTATTACTCCTCATCATATTTGCTGAAACCGGCTTATTTGTAGGGTTCTTCTTTCCGGGTGACTCACTCCTATTTGTTGCGGGAATATTCAGTAATAAATTGGCTGCTTATTTATATGACACTCAAAATAATTTCCTCAATTTATTGATGATAATTATTCTTACTGCCATTGCAGGTATCATTGGTAATACAACAGGCTATTTATTTGGGAAAAAAATAGGACCTGCTATGTTTCATTGGAAAGACAATATTCTTTTCAAAAAGAAGTATTTGCATCAGGCACATGACTTTTATGAGAAATATGGTGGTGGAGCGGTTGTTTTTGCTCGTTTTGTTCCGATTGTTAGGACTTTCGCACCGATTGTAGCTGGAATTGTAGAAATGGACAATAAGAAGTTTACATTCTTTAACATTATTGGATGTATTGCATGGGTAGGAAGTATGTTGGCAGGAGGTCATTATCTCGACAAGTTCTTTATGGAGCATTACAATTTTGATATTAAGAAACATCTAGAAGTAATTGTTTTAGGCATCGTATTTATCACAACTGCACCAGTGATTATTAAAATGGTATTTGGGAAAGTGAAGTCCTCAACCTTAAAATAATTCGACAAATATTTTTTAGCATTTCCGTTTACATTTTTTCATGAAGTGTTACTTATTAATTACCACTTATCATTCATTGTATAATTATGGATAAAAAACAGCCAGGGGTATTTTCGCTGACCGTAATTGTAGGTGCATTAGGCTTTTTTGTTGATGTTTACGATCTCCTTCTTTTTGGCATAGTTCGTAAACCAAGCCTTAAGGAATTAGGCTTGTCTCCACAAGAAATTTTGTCTCAAGGAGAATTTATCATTAGCATGCAAATGATTGGGCTTGTTGTAGGCGGTATTATTTGGGGAATTCTAGGTGATAAAAAAGGAAGACTGAGTGTATTATTCGGCTCAATACTTATTTATTCATTGGCAAATATTGCAAATGGCATGGTGATCAACGTAACACAATATACTGTTATGCGTTTTATTGCAGGAATTGGTTTGGCAGGAGAATTAGGGGCTAGTATTACATTAGTGAGTGAAATGTTGCCAAAGGAAAAAAGAGGGATAGCGGCTTCAATTATTGCGAGTGTGGGTGTTTTTGGAGCTGTAGCAGCATTCTTTGTTTATAAATTCTTTGGTGATTGGCGATTATGCTTTTATATAGGTGGAGGGATGGGATTATTATTGTTGATTTTGAGGGTTAGTATCTTCGAAAGTGGATTATTCGATGAATTAAAACACCAAAATATAGAAAGGGGAAGCCTTAGAATGCTATTTAATAAGCGAGAAAGAGTACTCAGATACATTAAGGGAGTCATGATTGGATTGCCTGTTTGGTATGTTATTGGTATTCTAATTACTTTTTCAGATGAGTTTGGGAAAAGATTTGGTATTAATAATATAGATCCCGGCAAGGCAATCATGTATCAATACATAGCTATTAGTATTGGAGATATGACTGCAGGACTATTGAGTAATTATCTTAAAAGCCGAAAGAAAGCACTGTTTACTTTTTATGGTATCTGCTCATTCTTTATCATTTTATTCTTTTGTCAACATGGCGGCAATGCGAATACCATGTATTTATTAATTGGATGTTTGGGATTTGGTTCAGGAATTTCTGTATTGTATATCACAATGAGTGCAGAACAATTTGGTACGAATCTTCGTGCTACTACTGCGATTTCCATTCCAAATATTGTAAGAGGATTCTTGCCATTGATGATTTTATTGTTCAAAGGAATACGCTATTTTACAAATGATAATTACCTTTTAAGTGCTGAAATTACAGGTGCAATTATAATGTCTATAGCTATTTTTTCTGCCTATCATATCAAAGAAACCTTTGGAGATGACCTTAATTTTATTGAATCAAACAACTAATCACTAACAACTAACTACTATATTTTTGCTTTATGAATCAATCAACAACAAAAACAAGGGTACTGACACTTGCTATCGTAGTGGCTGCACTTGGTTATTTCGTAGATATTTATGACTTACTTCTTTTTGGAATCATACGAAAGCCTAGTCTTATTTCCTTAGGACTAACTCCTGAACAGGTTTTGACTGAAGGAGAAAAAATTATCAGTATTCAAATGATTGGTTTGTTGTTAGGTGGGTTTATATGGGGAATAATGGGCGACAAGAAGGGAAGATTAAGTGTTTTATTTGGCTCAATTTTCCTTTATTCCATTGCTAATATTGCCAATGGGATGGTCGCAAATGTAAATCAGTATGCATGGTGTCGGTTTATTGCAGGCATTGGTTTGGCAGGAGAATTAGGAGCAGGAATTACTCTTGTGAGTGAGCTAGTTTCGAAGGAAAAAAGAGGAATTGCTACTTCATTAGTTGCAGGAGTAGGATTGACAGGGGCAGTATTTGCCTATTTCATGAAACAAACTATTCACGATTGGCGATGGTGTTATTATATTGGAGGAGGGATGGGCTTTCTATTATTATTATTAAGGGTTTCAGTATTTGAAAGTGGTATATATACTTCAGTAAAGGAAAGTGAAGTTCAAAAGGGGAATCTTTTCATGCTTTTCAATCGTTGGGAACGCTTTTTAAGATACCTAAAATGTATTGCAATTGGATTACCTACGTGGTTTGTAATAGGCATTTTAATTAGTTTCTCGGATAAGTTTGGTACTGTTTTGGGAATAAAAGAAGCTGTTGATCCAGGAAAATCAATAATGATTGCCTATGTCGGAATTTCTATTGGTGATGTGCTCATCGGATTTATCAGTCAGTGGCTTCGAAGTAGGAAAAAAGCTCTATATATCTTTTATGGGTTTACCATCCTATCAATGTTCGTGTACTTTCATCAAGTAAATGGAACGGCTACAGAAATGTATTTAATCTGCGGATTACTTGGTTTCTCAACAGGTTTCTGGGCAATATTTGTAACGATGGGTGCCGAACAGTTCGGTACTAATCTTCGGGCTACTGCTGCTACTACCATTCCAAACATTGTTAGAGGTACTCTACCACTGATAATTTTCTTATTCAAATGGCTTCGTGAGACAACGGATTTCATAACAGGTGCATCTATAACGGGAGCAATCTGTGTAGTATTAGGTCTTTCTGCGGTTTATTTTAGTAAAGAAACCTTTGGAAAAGATCTAAATTTCATCGAGTATTAATCTTGGATAAACATTTTTATTCTCTGATTGTCATCCTATGACCCTACCACTTAAGGGTTTTTGCAGTTCCCTAACATATACTTGCAGTTAATTAATTATTTAGGTTAAGCATTAATTATGATGAACGAGGGAACTAATGTTGATGAAATAAAAGCAACGGAGGATAATACTAAACCTGTAAAAGTATTAATCATACGATTTTCTTCAATTGGAGATATTGTTTTGGCATCTCCTGTGATTAGATGTGTTAAGGAACAGTTACCAAATGCAGTAGTTCATTTCTTAAGCAAAAAAACATTTAAGGCTGTTACTGAGGCAAACCCATACATCGATAAGTTTTTTTATTTTTCTAAAGATTTCAATGAATTGATAAAAGAATTAAAGAAAGAGAAGTATGACTATATAATTGATCTACATAAGAACTTTAGAACACAAAAGATAAAGCACTATTTAAAAGCAAAGTCTTTCACTTATAAAAAAGAATCTATTTCAAAGTTTTTATTGACAAAGCTAAATATCAATACGATGAGTGGTCGGCATATAACCGAACGTAGTCTTGATACTGTAGCCCCCCTTGGTATTATTAATGATGAGAAAGGGCTCGATTACTTTATCCCCTCTACTATTAATGTTTCTGTTGCCGATCTTCCTGCCCCACATCAGTTTGGTTTTATTGCAATTGTAATCGGGGCATCCTATCATACTAAAAAACTTCCTATTGGCAAGTTACAGGAGCTTTGTACATTTATAAATTATCCAATTGTATTGATTGGCGGTAAAGAGGATTCGAATCATGGAGTTGAAATTGCTAAGATTGATCCAATTAAAATATATAATGCTTGTGGAAAGTTTAGCTTGAATGAATCTGCTTGGTTGGTAAAGCAGTCCAAATTGGTCATTTCTCATGATACAGGTCTTCAATACATTGCTTGTGCATTTAACAAAAAAGTCCTAGCGATTTGGGGTGCTACTTCGCCTAAATTAGATGTAGAGCCCTATTATGGTAAAAGTCAATTACAGTACTCAACATCACCTATGTACAAAAATTTTATTGTTCCTGATTTAAGCTGTCAACCATGTAGCAATTTTGGTTCAAAGAAATGTCCGAAGGGGCATTTTAAATGTATGAAGAATCAAGATGTAAAACTGATAGCTGATTCAGCGATAAAAATGTTAGGGATAAATAATAAAGAATAATCCAAAAAAAATAATTAGAATAAATTAGTGCAGAAGATTGTATTAAAGAAATAAAAAGTTTCTTTATTATTTGAGTATTTGAAATTTCCCACTTTCTTCAATATTTCCAGAAGCATCCCTTAATTGATAGACATAAAGTCCTCTATAAAAATTATCAAGAGATATAGATATCTTACTACTATTTACTTGTTGGCTAATTAATTTCTTACCGAGGAAATTGTAAATCTGCAAGGTATAAGATGCATCGTTATTTTTGAACTCAAAGTAAATGACAGTTGTTGCGGGGTTTGGATAAAAGCGAGAAACTTTAATGATACCTTCATTCGTAGGTTCTACTACAGCAGCCTTTATGCCAAAGCAGAAACTTAATAAAATGATGATAAAACAGAATTTTCTCATTGCTTAATTATAAACTTTTGTAAAAGTAATATTTCAATTTGAATTAAAGCACAATTAAAATAAAAAAAACAGGTTTTAACACCTGTTTTAATCATTTAAAGTTAAAAAAAGTGATTTATACTAGCTTAAACTCTTCAAAGTTTCTTGAATTGCTGTAAAACTAGGTAAATCCGCAGGAGATGCAGTGACTTCTGCATATTTAATTACGCCCTCTTTATCAATTACAAATGCAGACCTTTTACTAACTCCTTGCATTCCAAAAGCGGGAAATGTTTCATATAATACATCATAAGCTTTTGAAGCATCCTTATTAAAATCACTTAATAATTGGAAATTCAGGTTTTGTTCTTTCTTGAATTTATCCAACGTAAAAAGACTATCAACAGAAATTCCAAAAACTATTGCATCTGTATTGTTATATAGAGAAATATTATCTCTAATATTACATAACTCTGCTGTACATACGCCTGTAAAAGCAAGAGGGAAAAACAGAAGAACTACATTTTTTCCTTTAAGTGAAGAAAGAGTAACAGATTGTTTGTCACTGTCAAAAAGTGTAAAATCGGGTGCACTTGTGCCAATTGAAATACTCATAAAATTGATTTAATTTAAATTTTAAGCTGTTAAATAAATATTGATTTAAAATTGTTTGAAATATTCTAACAAAAACTAACTTATAAAGTTGTGAAATAACAAAATAAAAAGAGTGGCTTTAAATAAAAAGAATTTGAAATAAAAAATCCTATGGCATTTCATGTTATACTTCGCTTTTTCAACAATTCCATGAGTGGCTTTTCTATATATAGATAAGCTAGTGAGCACACTAAAATAGTTACAGTTGTACCGACAAGTATCAAAAAGTCGCCATTATAATGATTTAGCTTTCCAGCTTTTGCAAACATTCCAAAGGCAAATGCAAAATAGGAATGGGTTAAATAAATAGAATAAGATGCATTTCCTAAAAAGAGTAGAAAGGAACTGATTTTTGATTCATGCTTGTTTTTGTCAAGCAAAACAGCGGCAAACATGATGATAGTAGATGGTATTCCATATACAATTACTCTATTTGCATTTATAAACAACTTGCTAAGCATTAAGGCACATCCCAAATAAAACAGCAACCATAAAAGATTTCTATTGATTTCAAATTTCCATTTCATCACAACCCATGCTACAATAGCACCTAAAATAAATTCTATATTCATGGGATATGCCACTAAGTAACTAAATGCTGGTATTTTCAAAAAAGTACTAATTAAATAAATTAAAGCAAATAGTAAGGCGATATAAAAAGTATTTGATAAGCAACGACGAAATATCAAAACCACTGCAAAGATTAGATAAAAGTACATTTCATAAGCAAGCGACCACCCCTGTTCCAATAAAGGACGAAACCCCGCATGAGCAGAAAAATAGGGGATGAGAAAATAAGAACAGGATAAAAATGTTAAATCAAAGTGTTGATCCTTAAAAGCAATATGTGTTGCCCAAAGTAGTAGAAGGACTGTTGTCCAAAACCAATACAATGGCATAATCCGTAATATTCTTTTTTTCAGAAACAATAAGGATATGCTAAGCGAACCTTTCTGTGTATCAGGATTTGGACATTGTGTATAAAACATGATGAAGCCACTGATGACAAAAAATAAATCGACACCGGCTTCTCCAAGATGTCCTAGACCACTATTAAGGAAAAATGATTTACGGTTACAATTAGAATAAGCAATATTAAAATGATTAAATACGACCATAGATGCTGCTATAGCACGCAAAATCTGCACAAGTTTCAACTCTTTTGTCATTTGGTAAAAATATAAGAAATTTTGAAAAAATGATAATTAGAAAAGAAACATGTCTTTTTAGTGATTATCTATCAGTTATTCTTTAATTTTTATTTAATAATTGATGTTACAAACAACTTTACTTATTTCAAAAATGACTATTTATAAAACAGCCAAATACACCTAGATATTTCACTTCAAAGCACTCTCTAAAATACGATTATTTCAGAAACCTTTGTTAATCACATTTAGTGGGAAATGAAAGCCATTAATAATTCCATTACATTTGAGTTTTCTTTCTCTATGCAAAAAATTTTGATTTTTATGATTCGTAACAAAAGGTGGATTCTATCGATTGTAATAGTGGTGGCTTGTGTATGCTTTGCTTTTAATAAAATACAAGGTAAAAATGATGGTGGTACACCCAAACAAAAACTATTGACAGCAGTCGGACAACTTCTTCAACAAGAACATTATAGCCCACAGCCAATTGATGATGCCTTTTCGAAAAAAGTATTTAAGAAATATTTAGAAGAACTTGACGGAGATAAAACTTTGTTTTTACAATCTGATATTGAATCACTAAAAAAGTTTGAAACTTCTATTGATGAAGAAATTAAAGGAACTTCCGAGATTCTTTTTACGCCTGCCGTTGACACCATTTATGCAAAAAGAGTTCCTGAAGTGGTTGCCATTTATAAGGATATTCTTTCGAAACCCTTTGATTTTACTGTACAAGAATCACTTTCAACGGAAACTGACAAGCAAACTTATCCTTTGAACGAAACAGAAAGAAAAGACAGACTTCGCAAACATTTAAAATATCTAACCTTAGAACGTTATGTTGACTTGATGGAAGAAAGGGAAAAGAGCAAGGTAGATAGTATTACCAAAAGAACGGACTCCGAACTTGAATTAATTGCGCGTAATAAAGTATTGAAGACTACTGATAGGATGTATGACAGGATTAAGGTAAAATTAACCCCTGAAGAACGTTTCAATATGTTTGTAAATATCATTACTAATCTAATGGATCCTCACTCGGATTATTTTGCCCCCATTGAAAAAAGAGTATTTGACGAGCAAATGAGTGGTCGTTTTTATGGTATTGGTGCTCAACTGCAAGAACAAGATGGTACTATCAAAATTATGAGTTTGATTCCGGGAGGACCTGCCTGGAAAAGCGGTGAAATTAGGGTAAGCGATATCATTGTAAAGGTTGGGCAAGGGGATAAAGACGAAATGATTGATATTACAGGGTTTGATGTTACAGACGCAGTAAAATTGATTAGAGGAAATAAAGGGACTTTTGTAAAACTTACACTCAAAAAAACTGACGGTACTTCCAAAACTATTACACTTCAAAGAGACGAAATTGTTCAAGATGAAACCTTTGCTAGGAGCGTAGTGGTAAAAACGGGGGACAAAAAGATTGGATTTATTTCTCTTCCAGAATTTTATGCAGATTTTGAAAGACCTAATGGAGCAAGATGTAGCGATGATGTTGCGAAAGAAATTACAAAGCTAAAAGATGAAAAAGTGGATGGTATTGTAATGGACTTGAGATATAATGGAGGAGGTTCTTTGTATGAAGTCATTCAAATGGTTGGTTTATTTATCAAAAATGGTCCTGTAGTACAGGTAAAAGATAGAGATGGCAAGATTGTAGTGATGGATGACAAAGACGCTAGTGTATTATATGACGGTCCTTTAGCTGTAATGGTCAATGAAACAAGTGCAAGTGCAAGCGAGATATTTGCTGCTGCCATACAAGATTACAAAAGAGGGGTGATTGTAGGTAGTACTTCTACCTATGGAAAGGGTACTGTTCAGCGTAATATTCCTTTGGGCAAGCCGCTTGACTTTTTCTCAGGAAGAACAGAGATGGGTGCAGTAAAGTTGACATTTCAAAAGTTTTATCGAGTTAGTGGCGGTTCTACACAATTAAAAGGTGTAAGTTCTGATGTGGTTTTACCAGATCCTTATGATTACATTAAGATTCGCGAAAAAGATAACCCTAGTGCTTTACCTTGGGATGAAATAAAGAAAGCAAATGCGGAAGTATTCACAGGTTATGAGACTATCATAAAGAAAGAGAATGAGAAAATTAAGTTGAATCCTGCATTTGGTTTGATAAAATCTAATACCGATTGGTTAGCCAAAAACGTAGATGCGCCTGTAAACCTTGCATTAGATAAATATAAGGATCAGCAGAAAAAATTACGTAGTACTGTAAATCAAAATAATACACTTTCTAAGCTGACTAAAGAGATGGATATGTCAGTTTTGAAACCTGATTATGACAAGTATTATAATAACCCTGACAAATCGAAAGAAGAACGTTATAAAGCTTGGATTAAAAATTTAAAGAGTGATTTGTACATTGACGAAACAGTGAAAATTGTTGCAGACATGACGAATCAACAAAATCCATTGGCGATTACACGATAGTGGTTAGTGATGGTATAGCCTTAAAAAGAGCCCTTGAAGTTGTGTCTTCAAGGGCTTTTTAAATTTTTAAGGAAAGCAAAAGAAATAATTTGAGCAATTTTCAACAGTATTACAATCGAAAAAATAGGTACTACAAGAAAAAGGTCTCAATACCTAGGCATATAGTCTCACATAGGATGCACATAGTTTTTCAATTTTCTATTGAAAAAAAAGAAGGTCACATAGGAATCCTGCTACGCAGCATTGGGAAAAGCATTAGTGAAAAGATGGTATAATTGCTCAATTTATTTGTTCAAAATTCCTGATTTACTTTAGGATTCGTTAATTACTAGATATCTTCATTACGTAGTTTCCAATTCAGTCATAAATTGAAGCTCAATTCTAGTTATCAATTTCTATTATTTGAGTGCTTACTGACAAAAGGGAAATGAAAGATTCATACGCTAACCTCCGATTTTCTAGCATTATCTTACACCATTTACATTCATGCGCTAGTAGAAATTGCTCAATTACTTCCGTTTGCAAATTCTTTTCTTAACCCTTTTATTGGCGGTTTGTTGTTGACTTCTATATTCATTTCCCAGTCACTTTTTTAAATTTATCAATGTCTAGAAATATAATTCCCCAATTATGTCCGTCTAAATCTTCAATATTTCTAATTTGCATAAAGCCTTCATCAATAAATTCTGTTGTCTCAGTCCCTCCCGCTTTTAACCCTTTCTCCATAATTTCATTGACCTTGTCAAGACTTTCTACAGGAAGTGTAAACGTTGCAATTCTGTTTTTTTTAGGGTCTGCTATGGATTTTCTTTCACCTGCTTTGGACATCTCAAGTGTCTGAAGCATTACATAAATTTGGTCAGTCCAAACCATACATTTTTGGTCATCAAATGTAAATAATGGATTAACTGCAAATCCTAATTGCATATAAAAGTGCATAGATGCTTCCACATCTTTCACTGGTAAGTTGATGAATATTTGTCTCATTGCTTTTTCAGTTTAAGTTATTTGATTATTCTTTCTAATTTAAGTTTTATTATTTTTTGAGGCACTCTACAATAACCGACAATGAATGAGTAAATGGAAAGGAACTTGACAAGAATATGCTATCTGACGATGACAATTGCTTCATTCTTGCGCTACTGTTCCATTTATGTCTGCCAAAATACCCCACTAGCGCAGGAATGAATTGGGTTGTAGGATACTCCTCGAAAATCAGGGTACAGGCGCATGAATCCTTTCATGTGCCTTTCGTTACTAATTCAATTTAATTGTCAATCTCTATTCCGTGAACGACAGTAAGCCTTTCCCACTTGTATAATAGTCGATGGCACTGCTATACTTCCATTCTTGTGGTTCTATCACATATCCTGAACGAACCCGATTTTCATACAAATATTGCATCCTTTGTACAAACTTTTCTGCATCATTATCCAAAAGTATTGGGTGATTCTCTACTTGCCAAAATTGATATCGAAAATTATTTTAGCTCAGTGTGCCATTCTTTTCAAATATACCTAACAGCCATTCCCTTCGACTCTCCATAGGGTTTTTAATGATGGCATTAATCAATTTCCTAGCAGTAAAACTTTTGATATTCCGCATCACCATTCCAATTCCTTTGTCATCTGTTGTAGAACAGATTAAATGAAAATGGTTGGTCATCAACACACAGCCATAAATCTT
>CANCKV010000026.1 GCA_947378615.1 Chitinophagaceae bacterium
TCAATCCTAGAAAATTGTAATGAGTATTAATATCGTTTAGTTAAGGAACGTCTGTCAAGTTGAGCCCGTCGAAACCGGGATAATTTAAGGTTCTGCCCTTTTTTTGCACACCTTCGACAGGCTCAGGCTGATACCGTAACTTTCGGTCAGTACGCTTAACTTAACCACATGAAATAAGTATTAAGATTTTCTCGTTTAAGGCAATGGCAGATGGTTCATCTGAGCCAAATGGGTATTCTTTTTCTAAAAGTTCGAAATAATTGAGCAGTTCGCCAACAAATATTTTTTATTAAAAACAAACAAAAACAGTATGGAAGTTACAAGTAAAGTGGATGCAGTTTTAATAGGATTAAAGGGCATCGGTATTAAGAACGAAAACGTAAACTATCAATTAACGCCAAATGAGTTAATTGAACAAACATTATTGAGAGGTGAAGGTGTTCTCAACGATACTGGCGCTTTATGCATAAATACCGGAACGTTTACTGGTCGCAGCCCAAAAGATAAGTACATCGTAAAAGATGAAACGACAGAAAATACAGTTGATTGGGGTGGTTTCAATAATCCAATCAGTGAAGAATATTTCCTGAAATTAAAGAATAAATTAGCCACTTACTTAAGTTATAAAGAAACTATTTGGGTAAGAGATGCTTATGCTTGTGCAGATAATAGTCACAAACTGAATATTCGTGTCATTAATGATGACCCTTGGAGTAACTTGTTTTGTTACAACATGTTTCTTCGCCCATCGGCAGAAGAACTAGTTGATTTTGTTCCCGATTGGCATATTTTACAAGCCCCGGATTTTTCGGCAGACCCTGCTACCGATGGCACAAAACAAAATAATTTTGCTATTGTATCCTTCACCCACAATATAATATTGATTGGTGGTACAGGTTATACGGGCGAAATGAAAAAAGGAATATTTACTATTTTAAACTATATCCTTCCCCACGAGAAGAACATTCTAAGTATGCACTGTAGTGCAAATATTGGGAATGAAGGAGATGTTGCGGTGTTCTTTGGGTTGAGTGGAACAGGAAAAACAACCCTAAGTGCCGACCCACATCGCAAACTCATTGGAGACGATGAACATGGATGGACAGATAACTCCGTTTTTAACTTCGAAGGAGGCTGTTATGCAAAATGTATTGACCTAAGTGAAGAGAAAGAACCTGAAATTTTTCATGCAATCCGTCACGGTGCTTTAGTAGAGAACATTGCATTTAAAGAAGGAACTGCTACCATTGATTTTAGTAATGATTCCATCACAGAGAACACCCGGGTAAGTTATCCTTTGAACTTCATTAGTAATGCTGCAGAGCCTAGTATTGGAGGCCTGCCAAAAAATATTTTCTTTTTAACCTGTGATGCTTATGGAGTTTTGCCTCCTATTAGTAAGTTATCGCCCGAACAGGCAATGTATCAGTTTATCAGTGGTTATACGGCTAAAGTTGCAGGAACAGAGGCAGGAGTAACCGAACCAAAAGCTACTTTCAGTGCTTGTTTTGGAGCCCCTTTCCTTCCCTTGCATCCAGGTTTTTATGCCGAGTTATTAGGTAAAAAAATAAGAGAAAACAAGGTGAATGTATGGATGGTGAACACCGGTTGGAGTGGTGGCGGTTATGGTGTAGGTAAAAGAATGAAACTTTCCTATACAAGATCAATGATTACAGCCGCATTAAATGGGGAATTAGATGGATTGGATTATCAAGCAAACCCTGTTTTTGGGATGCAAGTGCCAACGACTTGTCCTGACGTGCCTGCCGAAATATTAGATGCTAGAAATACTTGGGCTGATAAGACTGCTTATGATACAGTAGCTAAGGATTTAGCGGCTCAATTCATAAAGAATTTTCAGAAGTATGCAACAGGTGTAAGTGCAGAAATTATTGCTGCTGCCCCAAAGGCAGATTAGGAAATAGAATTCAATGTCGTTTAGTTCAGTTTTTGACCGGAAATAAGGGTATCCGCCCAAGGCATTAATTAGAGGTTCTCAAGGTTTTTGCACTTCGACAAACTCAGGATGATAGCGTAGTTGGTTACAAATATCAGCAAGACTGTCACACTGAGTTTATCGAAGTGCAAGCAACTTAAACATTTCAACTCGACTTTGAGAGCCTCAGTCTGACAAGTTTATTTTCGATGAGTACCTTACAATTCAAAAGATTTCCTTATCAGCCTGTCGAGGGTTGTAAATAGTTGGAATCTTTAAATTATCTCGGTTTCACTAGAACAAACTGACATCCGTTGTTTGACTAAACGATATTGAATTTGAATTGCAAAATTTAAGAAAAGAAGAAGTTGATTGGAACTGTAATGTACCTTTGACCTCTTCTTATCTTATCGAAATTTAAGTAATAGTTAATATTTACATTTATGAAGTCGATTTCTTCAGTTTTGGTTGTTTGTTTCTATTGGTTGATGATTGCAAGTTCTTGTACTCCAACTACCGTCAATAATCCATTAGCAAATAGTGGCCCTTTTACAGTTACAGTTAATAATGGCTACGGAAGTGCCACCTACACTAAAGGGGATACTGTGCATATTTGGAGTAGGGAATGTTCTATTAGCGAAACTTTTACACGATGGACTGGCGATACCACTTCTTTTGCTGGAAAAAATGAATGGCATACATGGTTTATTATGCCTGCACAAAATGTAATTGTTACTGCGGGGTTTGAGGCAGTAAATTATTCAATGAAATATGAAAAAATCATGGGTAAAAACTTGAATAAGAATGTTTATTACAATTTATCGCCTTCAAATAAAGGAGTTGTTTATTTGTTTCATGGAGCAGGCGGTTCTGCAAGTTATTGGGTGGATAATTACGAGCCTATTGCCTTGATTAAAGACTTATTAGCAAATGGTTTTGGGGTAATAGCTACCGAAGCTGAGGAAGTGACCTTGCAAAGTGGGGGTAGTACGCCTAGATGGAATACCACTACTTTGGATAGTAATACGAATATGGATTTTGCCAACTTGATAGCCATTACAGATACATTCTGCAATCGTGGTCTTACTAAACATAGTATCCCACAATATTCGATAGGACAAAGTAATGGGGGAAGTGCATCTATTGCAGTATCCTCTTACTTCGGTTTTAAGGCAGGGGTGGCTTATTGTGCGGCAGGAGGGGCTGCGGGAACGTCCTTATCTACTACTAAAACACCCATTTTATTTTGTTTGGAACAATTAGATAACAATAGTCTGATGGGGCAAGCGGGTGATGCAAATGCAATTACTAATTCGGCTTTATTGAAAAACAAGGGCATTTGTAGTGCCTATTTTACCAACATCCCTTCTCCTTTGTATCCAGAAAGGTTTGCTAGAAATAATGTGATAAGTGTGGCTTTGTCGAAACAAATTTTTACTGAGATAAAAAACAACCAACTTCTTGATGCTAAAAATCATTTCTCAGGATATTATACCCGATTGTCGGATGCCATGAAAGCAACCCCACAAAATTTTCCTATTACTTCAGGTCTAACTCTTTCACAACAAAATGTTGTTTATGAACAATTGAATTGCGTCACAACCGCTCATCAATTCTTTAGTGACCACAATATAAACACTATCAAATTTCTAAATAATCCTTGTTCTGTACAGTAATTTGAAAGGACTCATATTGAGAATTTGGGTTAACTTATCTTTTTTTGTCAAAATAATGGCTTATTATCTAGGTCAAATAATCTTATAAAGATTAAAAGAAATATCTAAAGAGTGTTTTGTCTGCGCAAACAGACATCTTTATAGTCCTTTATGATACTCCCTTATTGTATTAAGAGACTCCTTCACACTATTAAGAGACTTCGTCACTGTATTTAGAGACTTCGTCACTGTATTTAGAGACTCCGTCACTGTATTTAGAGACTCCGTCACTGTATTAAGAGACTCAGTAACTGTATTAAGAGACTCGGCAATGTATGAATAGACTCCGTTACTGTGTTAAGGTACTCTGTAACAGAGTGAAGAGACTATGTAAGAATGTGAATAGACTCTGTAAGAGAGTGAAGAGGCTCTGTAAGAGAGCTAAAAGTCTTTGTAATACATCGCTAAAACATATTCTTCTGCTCTTAAAGCCCCTTTATTATGGCAAAAAGTTGCGATTTGAAATAAATAGGAATAGTTAGTCATTTTCTATTACAGTTAAAAGGGTGAAACGATTTGCTGAATCAATCAATTGATAGTTGTCTAGTGAAGAATTACCTTCTCTCTTTTTCCTTTTGCAAAAATCTGACTTAAAAAAATCTACAACAATATTTGTCACTTAAAACTTATTACTTACAACTAACTTAATACTGTGTTCTTATTTATTTTTCAAATTCCAAAGCATTAAACTGTCATCGGTATCCCTTAATAAAATACTATGTTCATTGATGAGTGATTCTATTTCACGGTTATTCAAAGAATCTAGTAATTCATTCTTTAAATGAAACGTTTTTACTTGATTATTTTCTTGATGCCAATTGATAATCTTGCATTGACAAGTAGAATTTTCTATTTCATTCATCACCTCTTCAATCGAACCTCCTTTTCCTTGTTTAATTAGTACCTCTCTAATACCGATAATCTTACTCTTGTCGCCCACATCGAAGTTCCAAGAAGAGGAAATGACTGGAATATATTTCTTGCCGGTATTCAAGGTTAATAATGAATGTCGTGGCGATTCAGTACTGTCCTGCTTATTAATTACCCTAGAATAGATAGAAACAATATTTGGTGCTTCAAATTCTGCATAACCTGTATGATTAAAGCTTGCCCCATAACGAATAAGTGTAAAATATCCGTTCTTATACTTAACCTCTAATATGTTTGATACAATTTTATGATATCGGTTTTCATCGGAAATTCTTGCCTGAGGTGAACCTGTATAGCACAACCAAATACCTTCAAGGCTATCAATTTCAGATTTTGTGGGCTGATAAGACATGATATTCATATCGCTTTTTATGCTTTGCCATTTCCTGTGGGTATAGATTAGTGTTCCTAATGTGAAAAATAATAAAATAGCAAGTGTTGAATTGATAATCTTGAATGTTCCAATTGAAATATCCTTCTTTTTTTTATTGAGTCTAGTAGGACTCTGTGTAATTGATTCAGATTGGACAATCTCTTCTGCTTTTTCTAGGTCTATAACCAAATTAGAGTCAACTGGATTTTGTTCAAAACCCTTTCTGCCGGTTCCATAAAGATAAATATAGCAGGTGTCTATTAAGAATTGACGAGGATTAGTAACGATGCCTGAAATTGCATCCTTAATTTGTCCACCAGTAATGTCGTACTTTCTAAATGGGTATTTTGAGTCTATTTGACTCTTATCAGGAGGATAAATTTCATGATTCAGGGTTTCTGCTGTTTCAGAAAGTCGGTTGCTTATTTCGCTCAAGGTCTCTGCAAGGCCTTCATAATTTTTCCGATTAGTATTTTGAATAATTGTCCTTCCTGTTTCTAACTTGTATTTTTCGATGACCTTCGTTAAAAGGTACATTATTTCTTCTTTTCCTGTTTTCAGTTGTGTCATATTTCTCTTATATGGGTAAGCCGTTTGAAACTAAATGCAAATGCCCGTATTTATTAAACAAAATTGCATTTTGCGGCTAAAAATAAACATTTTTAATTGATTATCATTTTTAATTGATTATTCTGATTTGGAGATCCTATTCGTAATTGATATTATTTGTAAAATAGGATAAGTCTGCATACTAAATAGTCTTGTTAATCAATCATAAAAATCAATTAATCAATCAATGAAATCATTGCCTACTAAAGTAGGATTTCTGTCCTAAGAAATTCAATTCTAAATATGATAAAGCATTTCGGAAACACCTTCTGATGTTTCCGAAACATTTTTGCTTACATAAAAAATTCGGAATTATTCCGTAAAATTAATTTTGAAATAATCCAACTACTATTGTGTTTCAAAAATTAGCTTGTTACAAAAGTTGTTGTATGGAAAATAAATTATACTTGCTTAGCAACATAAGAAATAGAGGTTCTACAAAAATGAGATTTACACATAGTCATTAGGGATTATGAAATTCTAACAATAACTTAATTATCACTACGGCATATTGCCATTTTTATTTTTTAATCATTTATTTAATCATTGCTTGTATGAAAAAGTACTCACTTTTCGAAAGCTTGTTAAAAAGACAATCAAACAAGACTTCAAACACACAAAGTTTTAATCGGGCATCAACGCCCAATCGCAGCAGTGGATGGAAACATCTAATGTTGCTGTTTTTATTTATGGGTGCAATGCTTGGTAGCTATGCACAAACAACAGCTTCTGCTACTTGGTTCGGTGCTACTCAAACTAACTATTCGCCCACTATCGTGGGTAGCTTAACTGCACCTGCACCTACTATTATAGGTTATCCTCAATTGACTCAAGGAACTGTTTATGGTACAACTGCTATTTATCAGTTGGCAGCCGGAACAGGCAATCCATTAATCGTTGCAAGAAGTCCTGTAGCTGCAACTCTATATTATGGAGAGGGTACTACTACTAGTGAAAATGTAAATTTTAATGGTATTACGTATGCAGGAACTGTACAAGCAAGTGTTTCTATGACTGATGCGGGTACTAGTAGCTCAGTTTCTATAGCTGCAGGTAATAATGATACTCGTTATGTTGATTTTAAAGTAAGTCCGCCTAGTGCAAATAATTTGACCATAAATAATATCTCAATGAATGTTAAAAGTCCAGTAGGTGCTTTGCAAACATTTGTTGTAGGCATTTCAGTTGATGGAGGGGCGTTTACAAAAATTTCAAGTTCAAGTACTGTTTCAGCAACTGGAACAACCGTAACAGGTAATGATGTAAAAATTAGTACTGCTAATACAACTTGTACACTTACTTATACCACACCTGTTACCGTAAATAATGGCTCTACTCTTACCGTTCGCTTTATTGGTTGGAGGCAGACTAGTGGTAGTGCTGCAACTTCTGATTTTCAGATATCTAATGTAGTCATTAGTGGTAGTTATGTTTCTGCAGGAGTTTCTACTCCTTCTACTCAAGCTTCTTCAGTTGCATTTGGTAGTATAACAACTACTGGAATGACAGTAAATACAACAAGAGGAAATGGTAGCAATGTGGCAATTTTTATGAAAGATGGTTCTGGAACAATAACTAATCCTTCAAATGGAACTGCATACACTGCTAATACTGCCTTTGGTAGCGGAACTCAATTGGGTTCTTCTGGTTATTATTGTGTTTACAATGGCAATACAGCAACTACTGCTTCTGTTGCTGTTACGAATCTGACGGCAGGACATACTTATTATGTACAAGCTTTTGAATACAATGGTACAGGAGCTACTACAAATTATAATTCATCAACTGCTACAAACAATCCAAATAGTCAAGCTACTACTGCGGGTGCTGCTCCTGTGATAAATAGTTCTTTGTCAAATTTAGTTGCTTATGTAGGTAGTGCAATTACTACTTATACAATCAGTGGTACAAATTCACCTACTAGCTATGATGCTACGGGTTTACCTGCCGGGTTAAGTGTGAATACAGGCAATGGTCAAATTACGGGAACACCTTCAGCAAGTACTTCCGGATATTATCCTGTAACAATCTCTGCTTCAAACGGTAATACAGGAACTGCAACATTGCCAATCTATGTATTGGATGTGCCTACTACAACTAGTATTGTACCGACTTCTACGGCTGTAATTGCTAGTGGTAATTATTCTATAACTGTTAATGGAACCAACTTTGTAAACGGATATTCAAGTATAACAGTAGGGGGATCTACTTCGGGGGTTACTACCACTTATGTGAGTGCTACACAATTAACTGCTACTATTACTGCTGCAACCATCACTAGTACGTCTGCAATTATAGGCGTGACCAATTCTGGAGTAGCTACAACTTCTAATACTCAAACATTAACAATCACTGTCTCTACCCCAACTATTACTACCATTTCTCCAACTACCTCTATTGCAGGAGGAGGTGCTTTTACATTGACCGTTAATGGTACAAACTTTATTTCTGGAATCTCTACGGTTAAATGGGGAGGTGCTACAAGGACAACTAATTTCGTAAGTGCAACACAACTTACTGCTAGCATACTTGCGAGTGATGTTACTTCAACCGGAAGTTATGCAGTAACAGTATCTAATACTCTTGGGGGAACAACAAATACTTCTGGATCTTCTAGCTATACTGTAAGTGGAACTGTTGTAAATACTTTTAATAGTTCTACTAATACCGATTTAACTTGGCTTTGCCCTTCAGGTGTAACTTCTGTTACAATCGAGGCATGGGGCGGTGGCGGTGCTGGTGGTGGAGGTAATTATACTTCCCCAATTACGTGTAATGCTGGTGGAGGCGGAGCAGGGGGCTCTTATGTGCAATATACTATTTCAGTAACACCTGGCAATACCTATTACTATTATGTGGGTGCTGGAGGAGCAGGTGTTTCTGCAGCTAACGGTGGTAATGGTAACTTTTCCTATTTTGGAACTGTAGCAGTTGGTGCATCCACACTTGCTCAATTGCAAGCTGCTGGTTCTACACTTCTAATAGCAACAGGTGGAACTGGTGGTACAGTAGGTAGCGGAATTGGTAATTACACGAGTACAGGTAATGCAGCAGGAAACATATTTGTTGGTGGTGCAGCAGGTGGAACTAGTTCTATAACTGGAAATATTCCAAGTAATGGAGCAACCTATAATACTGCGGGAACAGCAGGAGTTGCTAGTACTGGAGGTACTCAAGCAACTGCAGGTGTTGCTGGTCAGGCGGGTTATTCTGGTGCAGGTGGTGCAGGAGCTGGTGCAAGTGGAAGTGCCGGTGGTGGTGCTGGCGGCAATCAAGTGAATAACTCTGGAAGTTCTACCGCAGGTTCAGCTGGTACTATTCCTGGAGGTGGAGGTAGTGGAGGATCTTCTTCTAGGTCTTCTAAAGCAGGTGGTGCAGGTGCTGCTGGACAAATTAAAATTACTTATGGTGTTACGCCATCTGCACAACCCACTAATCTAAGTTTTTCTGGTACAAATGGTGCTGGTACAACTGCTACTTGGAGTAATGGTGTTGGAACTGGAGATAACACGTTGATTGTGGCTTATCCTTCAGGTTCTGCTGTTACTTCTCCTACTGTTGGAATTACCTATACTGCAAATGCAACTTATGGCATTGGTTCAGTTTTAGGTCTTGGGTATGTGGTATATGCTGGCTCTGGAACTAGTGTTTCAATCACTGGAATGAGTGGTGCAACTACTTATGATTTATATGCTTATACCTATAATGGCTATAATATATATTTGACATCTAGTCCTCTTACAAATACTTTCACAACCGCAAATACCCCTGTTATTACAAGCGCATTAACAGCAAATGGCTCGGTTGGAACACCATTTACTTACACAATTGCAGCATCGTTTTCGCCAACTAGTTATTCTGTAACTGGTACACTTCCTACAGGTGTAGCTCAAGTGGGTACAACAAATGTTATTTCTGGTACTCCATCAACTGCAGGGGCTTATACCGTTGCAATTGCTGCAACTAACGGTGCAGGTGCTGGACTATCTAAAAATTTGGTTATAACTATTTTAGATGTTCCAACTACCACGAGTATTTCGCCTATTTCAACTCCTATTATTAACTCTGGCAACTATTCTGTGACTGTAAATGGTACCAATTTTGTAAATGGAGGGTCATCGGTAACTGTAAATGGATCTGCAACGGGTGTAACAACAACCTATGTAAGTGCGACTCAATTAACAGCTTCAATTACTGCTGCAACAATCGGAGCATCTAATTCTGCTACTATTGGTGTTAGCAATACAGGTGTACCAACTGCTTCTAATACACAAACATTATCTATTACTGTAGGTAATCCTGCATCTTTCACGGCTACAGCGCATACAGGTTCTTTAACACAGATTGATTTAAATGCGACTGCTGATGGTCTTTCGGATAAAATTGCAGTTGTTTCAAATACTGCCAATTCATTCACTACACCTAGTGGAGATCCTGCATCCATTGGAGTTGGGAATACTTATGGTGGAACTAGTACTTTAATTTATTATGGTCCTGCTAGTGGTTTGTCAAGCACACCATTTATTGGTTCTGCAGGTACTACCTATTACTTTAAGGCATTTTCTTACGACAATAGTTATAACTACTCTACTGGAACAGCAATTAGTGCATCTACAAATCATAGTTATTTAGTTAATACTGATTTTACGGGAGTTAGTGCTAATTATTTTTCAAGTACTATCGTAAATAGTAGTACAATTAATGTTGCCCAACATTATGGTTCAGGTATTTTAGGGAATGCCTATGTTGCGGGAGCTTCTACAGGGTATGCGTTAGGTACTGTGACTGCTGGTTCTTCAACAGGAGTATTGGCAATAGGAACAAATACAACTATTGCCAATGCCAATAGTTTAGGCATGTATATGGACTTTTTGATTTCTCCTACTACAGGTAATAGCTTAAATGTGTCCGGAATTTCAGGAACAGTTCACCAAAGTGGCACCGCAACAGTAAATACTTTTGGTGTTTATTATGGTGTAGGTACTGCAACTACTCCACCTACTACTTTCTACAATGCAAATGGCACAGATGGGCTTGCAGGTACTGGAACATCAATGTCATCAACTACTATGCCTTTCAATACTTCAAATACTGGAGGGGCTTTAAATGGAGTGAGCAATATTCAGGGCACAAGTGTATTGTATGTACGAGTTTTAGTTTGGCGTAATTATGCAATTGGTACCAATTCTGGTGTTGTTTATTATGTATCTGGTTTAACTGTTAATGGAACAAGTTCAGCTGCAACCGCTCCGAGTGCTCAATCATCAAATTTGGTCTTGACTGGTATTGATGCAACTCATTTCTCTGCTTCTTGGACAAACAATACAGTGGATGCCGGTAGTAATTCATTGGTTGTGATGTATCCTCATGGTGCATCACATGCCGATCCTGTAAATGGGACAACATACACTGCAAATAGCACTTATGGAAGTGGAACTGCTATAGGGAATGGTTATGTATTATATAATGGTACAGGTACTTCAATAGCTTCTGTAGCTGCCGCAACTTCAGGGAACTATGATGTAGATGTTTATGCTTACAATACACCTAGTCAGTATAATTCAACTTCTCCTCTTCAATCAACGGTTGAAATTTCAAATATTATTATTACTGCGGGTACGCCTCCTTCTGGCACAAGAGGTTCTACTTAGGCAGGGTATCAGATTTTATCTAATACACCTGGTGCTACTTATAGCATACTCTCAGGATCTTTACCAACTGGATTGTCACTAAGTTCATCTGGATTAATTTCGGGAACTCCAACTAGCACAGTAGGTACTGTACAAACTTTCAGTCCTCAAATTCAAGCGACTCATGCAAGTTCTTCTGCACATGCAACGTTTACATTTACTATTAATCCTATTACTACTTACTATTATAAGGGTAGTGGTGCAATGGATAGTTATACAAACTGGTATTCTTCTAAAAATGGTGCAGGGTTACAAGCTACTTCTGATGCATTCTCAGTATCAGGAAATACATTTGTTGTATTAAATAATGCAACTACAGCAAACAATTCTACTAGTTCATGGTCAATTGGTACTGGTAACTTTCTTACAATTGGTAGTAGTAGTGTAAATGGAGTGACTCTTACAATTGATGCTACTCATGCCATTGCAAATTCAGCGGGTACTGTCAACATCATAGGTGCAAATACAATTAATATACAAAGTGCAACCGTGCCTCTATTAGAAAGCACATTGCCAACTACGAGTACTGTTATATATGGTTCTACAACTTCAACACAAACTATTGCGACTTCTTCTTATGGTAATTTAACTATCAGTAACACATTCTCGTCTGGGGCTTCGACAGCGGCAAATAGCACTATTTCTGTAGTGAACCTAACTGTTTCTACAGGAGCAACCCTCACGGCAATAACTGGTTCTAATAACACTTACATTTCATTAAGTGGTGCAGCTATTATCAATGGTAATTATGTATTCCCAACTGGTAGTACTAAGAATTATATCACAGGTGCTGGCTCATTCACTGTTAATAGTGGTGCTATTATCACAATTGGTGATGCTGCTGGCATTGCTGCTACTACAAGTACTGGAAATATCCGAACTACAGTTGCTTCTCGTAGCCTTACGGCTGGTTCTTATGTGTACAATGCAAGTGGTACAGCAGTAACTGGTGCAGGTCTTTCTGGATGTAAGAATCTGACCATCAATAATGCTACAGGTACCACTACAATTTCTTCTTCAATATCTGTAACTGGTTTATTAACTGTTAGTGCTGGTACGCTTGCTTGTGGTGCTGATTTGTTGACACTAAAATCTACTTCAATTACTAATACAGCAATTGTTGCTCAAGTTTTGGGTAATATAACTGGTACAGCAACTGTAGAAAGATTTATTCCAAATGGACTTCGCGTATTTAGAGATTTGGGCGCAGGTGGTGTTGCTCCAACAACCAATATCTTCTCAAATTGGCAAGAAAGTGGTGTAAGTACTAATGGTTATGGTACACAGATTACAGGTGCTATTGGAGCTCCAGGTAGCTTTAACTCTACATCAGGTTTCGATTACTCTTATTATGGTGGAGCTTCGCTATACACTTACAAAAATCAAGTTTGGGATTCTCTAACTTATGCTCATGGTGGAGGCACAAAGGGTACTACACTAGATGGTTTCCAAGGATTCCGTGTATTGGTAAGGGGAAATAGAACCAATAATTTGGCACAACAATTTGCCATTAATATGACTGGGAATGCAACCTTACGTTCTACTGGTAAATTGATTTGTGGTAATGTAACTTATAATGTGGGTAGTGTCGCTAGTACAAACAATTACACGACTTCTTATGGTTTAACAAGTGGTGCGAACAGTTACAGTTTCATTTCAAACCCTTACGCAAGTTTGGTTGATTGGGAAGCTGTGATTACTACAAATGCTTCCAATATGAATGAGAACTATTGGTATTGCGACCCAACATTTACTACAGGTGGTAATGGAGTTAACTTTATCGGCTATACTCAATTTGTTGCTTATAGTGCAACTGCACATACGTCAAGTAATACTTTCAGTAAATCAAATGTTGGTCGTTATCTTCAACCAGGTCAGGCAATTTTTGTGCAAAATCCTGCTAGTGGAACGCCT
>CANCKV010000027.1 GCA_947378615.1 Chitinophagaceae bacterium
AGTTAGTGTTTTCGATGCTTACTATTGATAATTATTAGCTTCCTTGACTTAAAATGATTCTCGAAAAGAGAATCATTTTTTTTGGTAAATAGTTGAGATGGATTTTGATATTTGTGATTGATGTTTTGAATGAACAATAGTACTTAAATCTACTTACTATATAATTTCTTTTTAGAAAAGAGTTTCAATGCTACGAAGTGGTATTCCTATGTGCCCTCTCTTACATAAAATACAAGAAAAATTCTATGTTGTCTATGTAACAACTGTGTTACTACTATATAATTTCATTTCATAAATGCGTTCCCAATGCTACGAAGTAGTATTCCTATGTGCCCTTCTTTTTAATAAAATCTAGAAAAAATTATATCCTTTCTATGTGGCTATGTCACTATGTGTTTAACTTTTTCTCTTACCTACAAGTAATATAATTAGAAACAGAATTCCTTCTTTTCATACAATGGGTCTATATAATAATCAATGAGCAGTGGAAGATTGAATACAAGTTTAATTCCTTGAAAAAACTATTTCTATTAAACATTACTAGAATCATAAATGATATCACTATATTTTTAAAAATTCTTTTGCAAATTATATCTGTTTACCCCTTATTTTTACGTCCTAAAAAATAATTTGTCAATCATGAAGAGATTAATTTTACCTATCGCAGTATTAGTAGCCATGTTTGCTACAAATGCTAATGCTCAAAGCTCAAGAATTTTTGCTATTACAGGCGAAACACAAGGAAATGTAAATTGGAATGCTGTTAGAGAAATCAACAGTGTAAATGGTGCTGTAAAAACGACACTTTACAGTCCAACAGCAAAACAAACAATTAGCTATCAATCCTACAAAAACAGAAATGTTTCTCCTACGGCTGAACCAGCAGTTTCTGCAATTGCAGCAGCAGCGTACGACGCAAAAAACAACAGACTTTATTATACCAACATGCGTGGTACTACTTTGAATTATGTTGACTTGAATGAGGATAATCTTACTGTGGTTAGTAATGATGATGCCATCTTCAATACAGGCGACAAGTTCAAAAGTGAAGCGTCAATCATCACAAGAATGACCTTTGGTGCTGATGGTGCGGGATATGCTTTAACTAATGATGGTGAGC
The DNA here is from genome assembly GCA_947378615.1 of Chitinophagaceae bacterium. Taxonomy (GTDB): domain Bacteria; phylum Bacteroidota; class Bacteroidia; order Chitinophagales; family Chitinophagaceae; genus Parasediminibacterium. Next base: position 1,121 of record CANCKV010000027.1, read on the forward strand.
ATCTAGTTAAATTTACTACCGAAAGTCATGCTGTAATTTCTGATTTAGGTCGTTTAATTGATGGCGCAAACAATGGGACAAACAGTATCCACAATACACTAACTAGTTGGGGTGGTGACATGGTTGGTGATGCATTTGGTAACCTTTATGTAATCACAATGCATAGTGCTGTTTATAAAGTAAACACGCAAACGCTTGTTGCTGACTATGTGGGTTCTATCAAGGGATTGCCAAATGAATTTACTACAAATGGTGCTGCTGTAAACGAAGATGGAGATTTAGTGGTTAGTAGTGCTATTTATACTGCTAGCTATTTTAAAGTTGATATTGCTTCTTTACAAGTACTTGGTGCTGTTAAAACTTCTACAGGTGTTTACAATGCCTCTGATTTGGCAAGTGCAAACTTGTTGTATCAATCAAAGGTTGCTGCTATCAGTTCAAATACTGCTTCTGATAGAGTATCTGTATTCCCTAATCCTGCAGTTGGAAAGAATTTCCAAGTTAAGATTGCAGGAACTTCTTCAAACAAATATGTTTTGGAAGTAACTGATGCTAGAGGCAAAGTGATTTTACAAAATACAACTAACAATAATCAAACATTAAAAGTAAATTTGCCTAAAGGAACTGCAAGTGGTATTTACTACATTAAAGTATCTAATGAAGCAAAAAAAGCTGTTTATACAGACAAGCTAATTGTTGATTAATTGGTTTTTAATTTTTTTTAAAAGGCTGACTAATAATACTAGTCAGCCTTTTTATTGTCTAGTATTTAACTTCTTTTTAAAAAGGTAGTTTCAATGCTACGAAGTAGCATTCCTCTGTGACCTTCTTTTTTACTAAAAAACATAAAAAAACTATGTCTCTTCTATGTGTCTATTGTGCCTATGTGGTAGCCTTTTTTCTTTTCTTAACTAGGTGCATTTTACACATTGTGTTAAATCCTTTTGAGCAGTAATTTAAATTCCCAAAAATATTATTTCACATTTCGGAATCATTACTTACTTTGCCGCTTTACAATAGTTTTTGCTTATGAAATTAATAAGCCCTACGATTTCGAGATTGGCTAGAATGAGGTATTGGAGAATTGAACAATGGATGAATAATCCTATCGCAACTCAACGCGATGTACTTCAGGATTTGGTTACTCATGGTCAATATGCAGAAATTGGTCGTCAATTTGGATTTGGAAATCTTTTTTCAATTAGAGACTTTAAAAAAGCAATCCCAATACAAGAATACAATGATATTAAACCATTCATAGACCGTCAGATGGGTGGTGAAGATAATTTACTTTGGAATACTCCCGTCAATTGGTTTGCCAAAAGTAGTGGCACGACTAACGATAAAAGCAAATTCATTCCAATTACAGAAGAAAGTTTAAATGACTGTCATTATCAAGCCTCTAAGGATGTTTTGACAATGTATTATAATGCAAATCCTGAAAGCGATTTGTTGACTGGACGGGGATTGGTAATTGGGGGTAGTCATCAAATAAGCCTCTTAAATGATGATATTCAATATGGTGATTTAAGTGCTGTATTACTTCAAAATGCACCTGTTTGGACAAGTTGGATAAGAACTCCCGAGCTGTCAATAGCATTATTGGACGAATGGGAAAATAAGTTAGAACAACTTGCGATCAATACAATGCAAGAAAACGTAACCTCAATTTCTGGAGTTCCTACATGGACCCTTTTATTAATTAAGCGAATCCTTCAGATTTCAGGCAAAGAAACAATTAAAGAAGTGTGGCCTAATTTTGAATTATATATTCATGGTGGGGTTTCATTTATCCCATATAAGGAACAATTCAAAAAGTTAGTAGGCGATGAGGTGAACTACATAGAAATTTATAATGCAAGTGAAGGTTTCTTTGCCGCTCAGGATTCTCCAGATGCTGATGGAATGTTGCTTCTTCTACAGCATGGAATTTTCTATGAATTCATGCCATTAGAGGAATACGGGAAGGAAAGTCCAAGAACAATTGGTCTGAAAGATGTAGAAATTGGAACGCAATATGCAATTGTCATTAGTACTAATGGTGGTCTATGGCGATATTTGGTTGGTGATACTATTGAATTTACTACTCTATACCCTTTTAGAGTGAGGGTAACGGGAAGAGTCAAGCATTTTATGAATGCATTTGGCGAAGAAGTAATGGTGGACAATACCGATAAGGCAATTGCCATGGTTACAAAAAAGATGAACCTTGTTGTAAAAGATTATACAGCCGCTCCTGTTTATTTTAGCGATAGCAATAATGGTAGTCACGAATGGCTAATTGAGTTTGAGAAAAATCCTGATAATATATTGGCCTTTGGTTATGAATTGGATTGTGCATTAAAAACATTGAATAGTGATTATGAAGCAAAGCGCCATAAGGATATAGCATTGCGGATGCCAATTGTAAATGTTATGCCACCAAATACATTCAATCAATGGTTATATAGCAAAGGCAAATTAGGTGGACAGCACAAAATACCTAGACTTAGTAATGACAGGAAAATTGTAGATGAGATTTTGTCATTTGCAAATAGTATCCGTGCATAGAATCAGTTAACTTGGTTATAATAAGTCCTGAATGGACGCTATATGACAGAAATGGGTGTATTCAATAATCAGTTTTAAGTATTTGAAAATATTAATAAGTAAATGACGATTTCAACAATTATTGCGGCACTCGAAGCGTTTGCACCTCCTGCTTATCAAGAAAGTTATGATAACAGTGGTCTAATAATTGGAAATGCATCCGCTGAATGTACGGGTATTCTCTGTACGTTAGATTCTACGGAAGAGGTGGTGAATGAAGCAATTTCAAAGGGATGTAACTTAATTATTGCTCACCATCCGATTGTATTTGGAGGATTGAAAAAAATTACGGGTAAGAATTATGTTGAAAGAACAGTTATTGCTGCCATAAAAAATGATATTGCCATCTATGCCATTCATACAAATGCCGATAATGTAATAAAGGGTGTAAATAATAAGATGTCAGATGCACTCGGGTTGAAGAATAAACAGATTTTGGCACCTAAATCAAATTTGATTTCCAAGTTAGTGACTTTTATTCCTTTATCCCATTTAGAGCAAGTTAGGACTGCACTATTTGAAAATGGAGCAGGAAATATTGGTAACTATAGTGAGGCAAGTTATTCAGTAGAAGGTACAGGAACCTACAAGGCAAATGAAGGAGCTAATCCTTTTTTGGGTGAGATAAGTTTCAGACATGAAGAACAAGAGAGAAAGCTTGAAGTAATATTTCCAAATTATATTCAGAGCAAGTTGTTGAATGCGCTTAAGAATGCACATCCTTACGAAGAAGTAGCTTATGATATTATTCCTTTGAATAATGAAAATCAGGAAGTCGGAAGTGGCATGATTGGAGAATTGGAAATTCCAACCACTGAGGAGGCGTTTTTAGGTAAATTAAAAGAAATTTTTAAGTTAGATGTGATAAGGCATACACCGCTTTTAGGAAAAAAAATAAGCAAGGTCGCTCTTTGTGGTGGATCAGGAAGTTTCCTAACAAAGAATGCAATAAATGCTAAAGCAGATATATTTGTGACTGCCGATGTTAAATATCATGAGTTTTTTGATGCTGATAAAAAGTTAATTATTGCCGATATTGGGCATTGGGAAAGTGAACAGTTTACTACAGATTTATTATTTGATATTTTACATCTTAAATTTCCTACTTTTGCCGTCCTTAAAAGTGAGGTTATTACCAATAGTGTCAAATACTTTATCAATTAATAAGGAAATGGTAGGTGCATAAAAAAAGTAATAAATACAAATAACGGGTTGATTAAACAATCATAAATATCAAGTAAGATAATGGCTGCAGCAAAAGAGTATTCAGTAGAAGAAAAGTTAGTAGGCTTAATTAAGCTTCAAAAAGTTGATACTAAGTTAGATCAACTAAAAATTTTAAGAGGCGAATTACCAATTGAGGTAAGTGACCTAGAAGATGAAGTTCAGGGTTTACATGCTCGTAGAACCCGTATCGAAGAAGAAATTAACGGTATCTCCGAATTTATTGAAGGTAAGAGAACTTCAATAAAAGAAGGAGAAGCCACTTTGGTAAAGTATGAAAAACAATCGGAAAATGTAAAAAATAGCCGTGAGTTTGAAGCCTTGAACAAAGAAATTGAAATGATGCAACTTGAGAATAAGCTTGCTGAAAAGCATATCAAGGATGCTAATGAAGAATTAGGTGATAAAGTAAGGGCTTTAGATGGTTCAAAAAAACAAATAGCTTCTAAAGAAGGCGTTCTGAATCACAAGAAAAGTGAATTGGAGAAAATTATTGCTGAAACTGAAAAAGAAGAGGTCGTTTTAGTTGAACTTTCAAAGGTCGCAAGAGCTACCGTTGATGAGCGTTTGTTATATAGTTATGACAGAATCCGTAAAAACTATCGTAATGGATTGGCAGTAGTTCCCGTAGAAAGAGATGCTTGTGGCGGTTGCTATAATGCAATTCCTCCTCAACGTCAAAGTGAAATTCGTTTGCATAAGAAGATTGTTGTTTGCGAAAACTGTGGTCGTATTTTGATTGATGCAGATTTGAATGATAGTATTGAGGTAAAATAGGAAGAGTTTACTCTTGATAGTGGAATGCAATTGTAATGAATTTAGCAATTTTTACATCAAGTAAGTATGATTTTCACTACAGCGTATATTTTATAACGTACAACTGCCTTGATTATTATTCAGTATAACTTATTCTCAATCAATTTATAATTTCGTATTGAAGAGCCACAATTCGTGGCTCTTTTTTATTTTCGCTATATGAATCAAAAAAGATTAGGTATCTCATTCATTTTTATTGTTCTTCTTGTTTGCTTTTGTAAAAAAGCAAGCGCTGAGAAAGTGTATGAATTTAATAGTACTTGTCAGCAAGCCTATCAGGAAATAATAAAGCTTAAACTAAAAGAGGGCGCTTTATTGATTGAGAAAGAAAAGAAACAAAATCCTGATAATCTTATCCCAATATTTTTAGAGAGTTATATTGATTTATTTAATTTATTTTTCTATGAAGATCCTGCTGAATATACTTTAAAAAAAGCTCAACTAGCTGATAGATTGAAACTTTTGGAAACAGGGCCTCAGAACTCACCGTTTTATAGATATTGTTTGAGTGCATCCTATTTGCATCGGGCTTTTATAGAAATTAAGTTTTCTGAAAATTGGCGTGCAAGTTGGGATGTAAGAAAAGCCTTCTTACTCATTAAAGATAATAAAAGAATATTCTCCACATTCGTTCCCAATGATTTGATTTATGGGGGTTTACAGACTGTAATAGCCACTATTCCAAGTGGTTATACATTGTTTGCCAATTTAGTTGGTTTGAGTGGCACAATGGATGAAGGTCTGAAGATGGTTAGCAATTTTGCCAAAAGTGATAATCCTTATGCCAAACTCTTTAGTAGCGAAGGCGCTTTTGTGCATTGTTATATTTTTTATCATATAGCGAATAGTAAACAAGAGGTTTTTTCTTTTATACAAAATAAAAAACTCGACCTTGTCAATAATCATCTACTTGCGTATATGGCTGCAAATATTGCAATTGCCGATAAACGTTTGGAATTTGCTAAGAATATCATGTTGTCAAGAAACAAGTCGTCTGATTATTCTCCTATACCTGTTTGGGATTATGAATTGGGGCTAATACATCTGTATCATTTGGAAACAAAAGAAGGAATAAAATATTATGAAAACTATCTATCTAAATTCAAAGGCAATTTTTATTTGAAGGATAATTACTTGAAATTGAGTTGGTGCTATTTTTTGGAAGGTAATATGCAGGCAGCAGAATCGGCACGAAATAGTATTCTCAAGAAAGGGACGCTTGATACAGATGCTGATAAGCAAGCTATGAAGGATGCGAAAAGTGGAGTATGGCCAAATCTGCTGTTATTAAAGGCAAGAATGTTGTCAGATGGTGGATATTATAAGGAGGCGTTGTCGTTATTAAACGGGAAGTCTGTAAATAGTTTTACTTCAGAAGAAGAAAAATTGGAATTTAATTATCGTTTGGGAAGAATATATGATGATTTGAATAGGAATGATGAAGCAATACAATTCTATAATTCAGCGATAGTTATTGGTGCAAATAGGCAAGAATATTATGCTGCAAGAGCGGCATTGCAAGTAGGAGAAATTTATGAGCGTTTAGGCAAGAAAGTTCAGGCAAAAGTCTATTTTGAGAAAGTTTTAAGCCTAAAGAATCATGAATACAAAAACTCATTAGATCAAAAAGCTAATGCTGGAATAGAAAGATGTTCATCAAAATAGACACTAAGGGTAAAAGATTGTTAGCAAGTTGTCACTTTTTTTAAGCTGCAAATTTATTTGTTGACTTCTTCATCATCTTCAACATCGTCTTCGCATCATTTCCTAGAAGTCCCAGTCACAATTATTTTTCTTCCATTCATAAATCGCAACTTTGAGATTGGAGTTTCCCAATAAATAGCAGTAATATCATCTTTAAAGAGATTTCTCTTACTTTACAATGGACTGCCTGTAAGTTATTGACTTTGAATAGGTATTTTTAGAGTGATATAGTGCTTTTTAACTATCATCGTTCAAATAAAGAATCAATAATATGGAGGTATTTCGATTATGTAGAAACAAGGCATGCCTTGTCTCTAACTAACACCTTTAAACGGAATCTTTCATTTTGATGCGAAAAGTTCGAGAAGTCATAAACGACTTCCTCCCATTTATCTCTAGTTTGCCAAAGGGGACATTCGCAATGAAGTGAAGACGGATGAAAAGCCGAATGAGAAGACTGTTGCGAAGGGACTCAATTCATTTAGTGTACTCGTGACTAATATTTAATCACTCGTAACTTCTTCCACTGCCCATAGTCCTGTAGCTAAGAATCAATAAACCTATATTAGGACCCAAAGTTCAGTTTCTTCCAAATCAAGGTTCAATCCGAGCACTCAAAGGTTCAGGATCTGCCCCACAAAGGGTCAGGATTAACATACAAAGTTTCAATCCGGGCATACAAAGCTTCAGGATGTGCCTATGAAGGGTCAGGATTAGGGCACAAAAGGTCAGAACTATCATGCAAAGACTCAGGACTAACATACAAAGGTTCAATCCGAGCACTCAAAGGTTCAGGACTAACATACCAATTCAGAGTTATTTGAATATAGATCTGAGTATTTTGTATTTAAAACCAATAAGTTAGTGCAAAAAGAAGTAATAATATTTTGAAAAATAAAAGAATGACACCCTTTCTAATCACTCATTTCAATCACTAAATAATGTGAATCTAGGGTTGAAAATAGAATTATAAATAGTCCTAAATGGGGTAAAATAACTCCTGAAAGTACTTGCAATATTAAAATTCTTTACCAATTGAGTGAGTGGCTATTGATGGTTAATTACGATTTCATAAAATCGATAGGAAATAAATACAGGATACCTCACATTATGAAAAGCCCTCTTTCTAGCATTTAATAATAAAAGTATGTTAACTCTAATAAAGTAAATCCATAGTTACCCTATTTATGTACAGCAAGTAAAGGTAATTGACAATGAAATGCTAATTCTTTAGTGTGGCTCTTATAAAATAGACTTTCTAAAAAGCCATGCTTCTTTGGTACTACAATCACAATATCAGCTTCGTTTTCTTTAGCAAAATTATTTATTCCCTTAATAAAATCGTTATTGATAACAAAATGAAAGTTAGGCTCATAAGGTTCGAACAAATCTTGGAAAGTAAAACACTCTTCTGATCCCCTATTAAATGAAGTTTGTGAGCTTAATGCAACATTTAGTATATGTAATTCAGCTTTTGAAGCCTCTAACAGACTTTTAATAATCAGATTAGGAACAGTGTTTTCTATGTCAATAAAGTCTGAGACCAATAATAATTTTTTCATTGGTCGAAATGATGCGTGAGCAGGAACGATAATTACAGGGATATTTGATTCTCTTGCAACTATGACAGTATCACTTCCAATGATATTTTCAGTCAAAATTCCTCCACCTGAAATACCCATGATTATCACATCAGCATTTGTATCCTTGCAGGCTCTATGAATGTCATCGGTCAACAAACCATAATTCGCCAATAGTGTAATTTCAATGCCAGGATGAGAAATCTCGTTTAACCGATTTTCAAATTCTTGTAAACCATTTTGAGCAGCAACCTTTAACTCATCAATATCAAGATTCTCTACATTATATAAAGTTGGATCAGCTGTTACTGTAATTGGAACATTATAGGTGTGGTAAAAAACAATTTCTTTTGCACCTAGTTGAGAGGCAAATCCTAAGGCATATAATGCTGCATTCAATGAAGCATCTGAAAAATCAGAGGGTACTAATACTGTTCGCATGGCAAGTCAATTTTGTTTCCAAAGGTAAGTACCTCATTTTAAACAAAAATTGATAATTATCATGTATTTGAACAAAAAAGCATGACTTTGATACGGGTTTTTTATAAAAAGTTCTATTAAATAGAAAAAATTGAGTACTGCTCAGGTGTTTTTACCCAAATAGTCACACGACATGCAAAAAATAACACAGGTGTTAGAATAAATTTTAGATACTTACCTGACTATTCTTGAAAGAAATCCTTGTGTTCCTTGTTTTTTCTTAGTTTTTCTTGAAGTAAAATCTCCTACGAAGTATCAGGAGTTGCTATTTTCCTAATTTATTCGGAACTAATATTTTTTGGGATGACTCTCTGATGATTAATTTGTTTTTCAAAACGATTTCTTCCTCATTCATATCTTTTTCGCTGTGCATCATCTCTATAAACATCTTCGCCGCTGTTTTTCCTAATTCAAATGCAGGCATTTCAACCGTAGAAATTGTTGGAGTAACAAGTCTTGTGGCAGGGTCATTATTCATTCCTACCAACCCAATGTCGTTTGGCATGTTCAATTTCTTTTCCTTAATAGCCAACATCGCACCAATCGCCATTTTGTCTGCAATTGCAAAAATTGCATCGGGGCGTCTTTTCATTGCCAACAGTTCCTTTGTAGCAAAATAGGCGTAGTCTTGATTGAAGTCACAGAAAATAATCAAGTCTTTATCCACCTTAATATTATTTTCCTTTAAGGCTTTCAAATAGCCATCCATTCTGTGGTTACTCAATTCAAGTTTTTTGGGCCCTGCCAATAATGCAATCCTTTTATAACCTTGTTCTATCAAATGAGAAGTAGCAAGATAACCTGCTTCTTCGTTGTCAATCTTTACTTTAGGAGCAATAAGTGAGGAAGAAATTCTATCGAATAGAACAATCGGTTTCTTTCGGTCTTGAATATTTTTAATGTGATCCACTTCTGTGGTATCGCAAGAAAGTGAAACGATAAATCCATCAACTAAGCTGTCCAACAATCTTTTTGTGTTCACAATCTCTCTTCCATAACTCTCATTGCTTTGACATACCATAACGGTATAGCCTGCTTCGAGAGCCACTTCATCAATCCCCTTCACCATCGTTGATATCACGTAGTCAAGGTTCGGTACAATCACTCCAATAGTATGTGTTTGCTTCTTTAATAAATGAAGGGCTAATTGATTAGGCTGATAATTTAGCTGTTCTGCTAATGCCATCACAGCTTTGCGTGTTTCTTGTTTCACATCATGTGTATTTCTCAATGCCCTCGATACTGTAGAAGTAGAAACATTTAATGTCTTTGCAATATCCTTTATTGTTGCCTGCTTTTCCATATTATAAGCCGTTTTTCTTTTTTTGAGGGGATAAAAGTAGTGCTTATTTTTATTTCAAAAAGAAAAATGCCGGTATCGTTTCCGGTAACGCTATCGGTTGCGTTATTTAGAAAAAATTCAATAAAATGAATGTTATATTAGATATTATCTATTGTATTGCTGAAAAATATAGAAAAGATACTTCGCCTTAGATGTTCTTTACCCTCCAATTTGACACTATTTTTACATTTCCAAGGATATGCTTTCTTGAAAAACGTATTTTGGCTTGCCATAATTGCTTGTTTCAAGGTTTCCTTAGTGAAAAATTAGATTTTTGTACTGTCTTGCGTTGCATGTTGAGAAATTAATAAGTATTGCAGGGTTACAAAATACCTTCTTTGAGTAAGTAATAAAATTATTGATATAAAAATTTATAGAATGGAATCAAATGCTCCAATAATTTCACTAGGGTTGTCAGATATGATTAATCCTTTTATTGAGGATAATACTATTGAATGGGTTGATTTAGGAGAAGGTGTTAAAAGAAAAGTAATGAGTTACGATTCTAGAATGATGTTGGTTAAAGTAGGTTTTGTAAAAGGTGCAGTCGGAACTTTACATCATCATTATCATACACAAATCAGTTATATAGAAAGTGGTTCCTTTGAAGTGGAAATTGATGGGAAAAAGGAAGTACTACATACAGGGGATGTGTTTCATGCGGCTCCAAACTTAATACATGGAGTAGTTTGTTTAGAAGCAGGGGTATTAATAGACGTCTTTAGCCCAATGAGAGAAGAGTTTATTTAAATACTTCTTTCTAATAGTACTAACGTATAACGTAATACTTACAACCTATTACTTACAACTTAATACTTACAACTTATTACTTAAAGCGTTTTCTAACAATTAAAAATAAAAAATGAAAAGGTTACTTTGCCTACCGTTATTGATGTTTTTGATGCCTTGCACGAATAGCAATGCTCAACAAGAGAAAAAGCCCAATATCCTGTTTATTGCAGTTGATGATTTGAAACCTATACTTGGATGCTATGGAAATAAATTAGTGAAGACCCCAAATATAGACCGCCTCGCAAAAATGGGTACCGCTTTCCAAAGTAATTATTGTCAGCAAGCAGTTTGCGGCCCTACTCGAGCAAGTTTGATGACAGGGAAAAGGCCCGATTATACAAAGGTTTGGGATTTGAAAACTCAAATGAGGGATATGAATCCTGATATTGTTACCCTACCTCAATATCTAATCACACAAGGGTATCAAACTATTGGTATCGGTAAAATTTACCATCCTAGTGATGCCCTAAAGAAAATTGACCCTGTTTCTTGGAGTCTTCCTTATATTTTTTCGAAGGATGAAGATTTTGCAAACGGGTTAGGTAAGCCTGCTAACGAGCAATATCAATTAGCCTCTACTAAAGAATACTTTGCAACCCACGAAAAAGTAAAGAAAGGAGATGAACCTAAGAAGAAAAAAGGACAAGACGATAACGACGAAGGTTCAGGAAGTAGAAAAGGCCCTTCTACCGAGTGTATCGATGTTCCTGATAACGCTTATGAAGATGGTGTAAATGCATTGCTTGCAAAAGACAAATTAGACGAATTGGTAAAAGGAAATCAGCCTTTCTTCTTAGCTGTAGGTTTGCACAAACCACACCTTCCTTTTGTAGCCCCTAAGAAATATTGGGATATGTACAAAAAGGAAGACATGCCTTTAGCAGAATTTCAACAACATTCTAAAGACGGACCTTTTCTTGCTTACACAAGTGCAGGAGAGCTTCGTAACTATACCGACATTCCTCCTTTCGTGACTATGGAGACAGAGATGAATATGATTGGACTGAAACCCGAAAAGCAAAAAGAATTAATTCAAGGTTATTATGCTGCTGTTTCTTATACTGACCATAATGTGGGCGTTCTTTTAGATGAATTAGAAAAATTAGGGCAATTGAATAATACAATCATCGTTCTTTGGGGTGACCACGGTTGGCATTTAGGAGATCATGATTTATGGTGCAAACACACCAACTTCGAAAATGCTACAAGGGCTCCATTGATTATTGCTGCTCCGGGTATTAAAGGCGGTCCTTCTAAATCATTATCTGAACATATTGACATATTCCCAACAATTTGCGACCTAGCTAAAGTGCCAGTTCCAACCTATTTGGATGGAAAAAGTTTGGTACCAATCATGAAAGATAAGAATGCAAAAGTTCAAGAGTATTCAATCAGCCAATATCCTCGTGGAGTTAAGAAAGAAGAAATGGAAAAATTGGGCTATACTTCAAAGAAGATTATGGGGTATAGTTTAAGAACTGACAAATACAGATTAACTCTTTG
>CANCKV010000028.1 GCA_947378615.1 Chitinophagaceae bacterium
GAATCGCTTCTTGATAGTAAATAAAAACAAGACTACTAGTTACAATGTCAACGATTCTATTATTTCGGATAGAGTTATTGTTGCACTTACTGACGTTAAAATAAAGAGTTCAAAAGGTAAAATAAATCTAGTTCGTAGAGAATGTGCTGTATTTCATTTCGTAGAGAGTTTTGAAATTATGAAAGGAGAATATTTTGAGATATCAATCAAAAAGAATCATCCTAAACCTATTCAGCCAAAGGTTTGGTATGAACCTACAAAGAATAAATCTGTTTTTGAAAATGAAGACTTCCGAATATTCAAAGAACAGTTAGGTGCAGGTGAAGAACGAGCATTTCATAGTCATTTGGAAAGATTGGTAGTTAGACTAAATAAGGTTCAGTTGACAGATCCTCGTTTTTTTCCTAAGGGTCAGGAGGGGGTAGGTATTCAAGAACCTAATACCGTTAAATTTGCTGAACCCGTAGAACATGTGGTAAAAAACTTAAGTAATATACCGTTATTCAATATTGTACTTGAGTTTAAACCGTAAGTTAGTGATGAATTATGAGTGATGAATTATGAGTTATGAATTATGAGTGTTGAATTATGAGTGATGAGTTATGAGTTTGGTTTAACAGTATTATAAGAATTTGATTTATGCATAAAAAAATTTTGTTTCCTCTTGTCATTCTGTTGCTATTCATTATTTGTAATTCATTTACTACCAAAAATAAGATTGGATGGGGGAATGGAAATAGTCAATTAATGATTCATTTCATTCATTCTGTAAATGGGAAACCTGCTCAATTTAATCAGTTAATTTATAATAACAAATCTGGTAATCGATATATGATTAAGGAGTTGCAATATTTTGTTTCAGAACTTACCTTGAAAAAAAACAATGGCGTACTATTGCCTTTAAATATTCCAAAAGGTATTCATTATGTAGATTCTGATTTACCAAAAACTAGTACCCTAACGATACCAATTGATACCGAAATGGATAGTTGTATAGGTTTGAGTTTCAGATTTGGTATTGTTAAAGAGAAAAACAAATCCTATCTTTTCAAAAATCCTCCTAATAACTTAATGTCTTGGCCTGATCAAATGGGAGGTGGTTATCATTATATGAAGCTCAATCTTAAATATGCAAATAAAGACGGGCAGCTATCAAACTTTAATTGTCATCTTGGTCTGGGAAAGGCAAATGAATCGGATACCGCAACTATCATTGATAATAGTTTTCGTGTGAATGTAACTTCAATAAATCCGATAGTTGTTCAAACAGGAAAGACAACAGAAATTTGGTTGGATATGGATATTGCAAAGTGGTTTGATGGTCCATACAAAATGGACATGAATAAATATGATGGCATCATGGACAATCAAGAGGTAATGCACCAATTTTGTAGAAATGGTGGGCAGGCTTTTTCCCTTAAAACTATTCGATAATATGGTGCGTATAAATTTTAATTTGCCAATAAAGCGAATCGAACTAGTTAGTTTGGTGATTATTCTTTTCTTCCTCATCTATTCCTGTATTGATAGAAAAGCAATTTTATCTACTGAAAAATCTCCTACCAATTCAAATACTTCAACAGCTTCAAAACTATTTAATACGACTCCTTATCATTTTGAAATAGAAAAGTTTCCCGATTATACGAATGTTCCTGTGGACAATCCTACGACTGTAGAAGGAGTTACACTTGGAAGGTATTTGTTTTATGATGGTCGATTGTCCGGCAATACAGATACAGCCCAATTAATGTCTTGTTCTAGTTGTCATTTACAAAAGCATTCTTTTGAATGTGGCCTAGATAATCCCCGTTTTAAGGATGGTCATCCGATTGGATTGACAGGAAAACCTACGCCTCATAGTATGATGCCATTAATTAATTTGGCGTGGAATACTTCGGGCTATATGTGGAATGGCATGTTGAATGACCTCAATATGAATCTTGGTTCTGTGAGATATAATATGCCTGCAAAAGAACCCTATAATTTTAAGAATATAGAATCATTTGTATGGATGGCAATTGTGGCGCCCCACGAAATGAATGGTAGGGTGGAAAGAACAGTTGAACTTTTGCAAAAGATACCGATGTATCCTACATTATTTGCGAAAGCATTCGGTTCGGACACAGTTACTTTCGAAAGACTGTCAAAGGCTATTGCACAATTTGTACGTACGCTAGTATCTGCTAACTCTAAATTTGACCAATATCAGGATGGCAAAAAACAGTTGACTGCAGCTGAATTAAACGGTCTTTCGTTATTTAATTCTGAGAAAGCAGATTGTTTTCATTGTCATGGAATGCCCGCTATTCCTGTTTGGACTACCGATAGATTTATGAATAATGCGATGGATACGGTATTTAATGACCCTTTCGATCGTAGATATGTAACAAAGGATCCACAAGATTGTGGTAAATATCGTGTTCCTACTTTACGAAATATTGCCTTGACAGCACCCTATATGCACGATGGAAGATTTAAAACATTACGGGAAGTATTGGAATTTTATAATTCAGGTCTGAAACAATCTCCTTATTCTGACCCATTAATGAAATATGCAAATCGGGGAGGAACGCATCTTTCTAATAAGGAATTAGATGATTTAGAAGCCTTCTTAAATACGCTTACAGATTCGTCTTTTATTAATAATCCTGCATTTTCTAATCCTAGACCTAGGGATAGATTCTTTATTAATTAAGGAATGCTTGATGTAGAGTTAAAAAACTATTTGTTCTTTAAATTTTGTAAAAAAAAATAGTTAATCATTTATCATCTTAAATTAAAGATAAAAAAAGTCTTATTATCATTAATTAGTAAAAGAAATTATTATTTTTCTTAGAAAAGAAGATATAAATCCGTTATTTGTAAAATAAATTTCATTTTAAATAGTACTCTTCAATAAAAAAATATGTTTAGACTAAATTTCATAAAACTAAAAGGATTTAAAGACCCGGACAGAGAAGTTACAGTGGAATTTTCAAAAGAGCCAATAACAGTTATTTATGGAGAAAATGGTTGTGGCAAAACAACATTATTGAAAGTTCTATATGCAATTTTTAAGAATGACTTGGTATATTTAGATAATGAACATATTTCAAAAGTTATCCTTGGATATTCATTGGAAAATAAAGAAGAAAAGGAAATTAGCATTATCCTTGAAAAAGATAGAGATGGATTTGGAAGTAGTATTTTAGGAGACATTGGAGACCTTGATAACTTAACTTCAATATTGTTTGGTGTAAATAGAGGATTGGTTTCTACAGATATATCTATAAATGAAAATTTATTGAAATCAAACTTTCCATCGGAATCAAGCAAATTAATTAAATATTTCTTTTCTCACCGTGATGAAATGATTGCTCAAAAAGAAAAGTTAGAAATTAATACGGACTTTTCAGGCGAGAATCATATTTTAGTTGATAATATAGGAATTGACAGAATAGAATCAATAATAATAAAAGAATATCGTGCTGCACAAAGGGATATATCTGAAAAAGTGAAAAACGCATTTTTAAACACTATTTCAAATGCAGTAGATATTGAATTAAACACAAAGGAGTATCCCCTGCCTGACGAATTTGAGAATAGATTGGAAAAAATAAGACCAACGTTAATTTCTTTGGTTGAAAAATTAGACAAATCAACTGTACAAACTCAATTACTTGATTATTTGCATCATGGAACAAAGAAAGCTATTTCAGAGAGTAAAATTTTTAGGGCATTACTGGTAAATATTTTGGAAAAAGTAGAAGAAGTTAATCCTCAATTGAAATCAATTGACAAATTAATTTCGATATTTAATAGCCATTTGTATAAAAACAAGAAACTTGTTGTTACTGATGAAGAGATTTACATTGATTGTGCAAATTTAGAATCAAAACAGAGCAAAGATGTACATGATAAAAATAAAAAAGTGCATGATTTAAATAAGCTTTCAAGTGGGGAAAGACATTTATTGGTATTTCTTACCCTGTTTTTAGTAATAGGTAGGGGTCGAAACTTTTTTATTATTGATGAACCTGAGATTTCCTTAAATATGAAATGGCAAAGAGAATTATTGCCCTTATTAAGTGAATTAAGTCCAAACTCTCAAATAATAGTTGCTACTCATAGCCCTAGCATTGCATCAAATAACTCCAACTATTTAGTCGAAATGTTATAAACTATGGGACTCAAGTATAATTTAAATGATGCACTCAACAAGGCAAGAATGACTAGTGAAGCTATGTTAATTGTTGAGGGTAAGGATGACTGTCAGATTTACTTTGAAATGGCAAAAATTGCACTGAAAAATATTTTTATTTATCAAGTAAATGAATTTGAAAACTATGAAGCGGGATGCACAGGCGTTGTCAAGTGTATGGAAACACTACAGCCCAAATTTATTGAAAGGTTTGATAATATTAATTGGGTATTAGGTATTATTGATAGGGATATGAGGTTCTACAGAGGGGAAATTCCAAATAATCTTAAAGGCTTATTCATTACAAAATACTATTCCATTGAATCATACTTTGCCACTGCAAATAACTTAAAGAAGCTTCTCACAAAGATTACTTATATATTAGAAAAAGACATTCAGCAGGAACACATTGATATAATTGAAGACAATTTTAAAATATCTATAGACCAACTTTACTTGATTTCATTGGAAGCTTTTAAAAATGCCTGTAGTAGTGGTTATGATAAACTATTAGGTTACGATGATTCCCATGGAAAAATTACTGAACAAGGTTTCTTAAACTATATTTTACCGATATTAAAAGCAAGGGAGTCTTTATTGCAACAATTTGCAGACACAAAGAATGTCAAAATTGAAGATATTAAATTGATTGCTAAAGGGAAATGGTATTTGCATTGGTATGTAAAAAGAGCTTTTTTTGTGATTAAGCAGTTAAAGGGAAAGTGTAAAAATAAAGATATACCTCAATGCCGTTCTTGTATGGTTGAAAATTACAATGAGTGTTTGTTCGGTCTTAAAAGTAGTTTTACAGAAGAACAACTTCACAATGAGATGCTTAACTTTATTGATAAAGCAGAATGTGCAGATATTATTGCTGCAGTATCAGTACTAAATTAGAATCATTTTTTTTCCACTTGAACAACGTCCTTGATTATTCAAAGAATAAGATAACAATACTTATTGCTTTAATTATTGGGAAACTTATTCATAAAATAAAATAAAGCATCTTCTATATTTTAGTTTGACTACAAACTTTATATACTTTACTTTTACCCGATTATGGTTACCGAACAAAATACCTTATTTCGTCTTGCGGCAGAATACGTACAATTTACCAACGAAAATATTTTCCTTACAGGTAAAGCAGGTACCGGCAAGACGACATTTCTTAGATATATTAAAGAAAATAGTGGCAAGGAATGTGCAATTGTTGCTCCTACAGGTGTTGCCGCAATCAATGCTGGTGGTACCACTATACACTCCTTTTTCCAATTGCCATTTACCCCATTTATTCCAGGCCCGCTAAAAAGCTCATTCGATATGAGAGACGTTCATCAACAAGATGAGAAGATGATGGACAAGCATCATTTGTTAGGTAGAATCAAATTAAATCGTGAAAAAAGAGAACTAATAAGAAATGTAGAATTGCTGATAATAGATGAGATAAGTATGGTTCGTTGTGATACTTTGGACGCTATAGATACGGTAATGCGTCACTTTAGAGGAAGATTGAATGAACCTTTTGGAGGAGCACAAGTTTTATTGATTGGGGATATGCATCAATTGCCACCCGTTATTCCTAACGAAGAATGGGAAATGTTGAATCAGTTTTACAGTAGTCCCTATTTTTTTAGTAGTAAGGTAGCTGAAATGCAGCCTCCGGTATATATAGAATTAGAAAAGATTTATCGGCAGAGTGACCCACAATTTATTGATGTGCTTAATAAAGTACGGAATCATAAGATGGATGAAGAGGCGATGGAAATTTTAAGAAGTAGATATAATCCATCCTTTTCTACCCGTGATAACGAAGGATATATTACCCTTACAACACATAATAACAAGGCTTTTACAATTAATCAGAGTGGTCTGCAAAACATCATTGCAGCCGCTACGCTTTATAAGGCAACTATTGAAGGCGACTTTAGTGAGAAAGCCTATCCTGCTGAGATGGACTTGCAGTTGAAGGTTGGTGCACAGGTAATGTTCATTAAGAATGATAAAGAGAAAATCAGGCGTTACTATAATGGTAAGATTGGAACTATCACAAAGATGGATGACATTTCTGTGTATGTTCAATGTTCCGATTCGGACAAACCTATTCCTGTAATGAAAGAGAAGTGGGAAAACATACGATATACGCTTAATCAAACTACACAAAAAATAGAAGAGGAGGTGATAGGTTCCTTTACTCAATTCCCACTTCGATTGGCTTGGGCAATCACAATTCATAAGAGTCAAGGTCTGACATTTGAGAAGGCACTCGTTGATGCGGGAAGTGCATTTGCACCGGGTCAGGTTTATGTGGCATTGAGTCGTTGTACTTCTTTGGAAGGACTCGTGTTGCAAAGCATGATTACTAGTAATAGTCTATATACCGACGAACGAATATTGGAATTCGATAGGAGTAAAAGTAATGCTGATGCTTTAGCGAAGAACCTTTCTTTTGGCAGACAGATTTATTTGGAGAAGACTATCATTAATTTGTTCAACTTTAATAAGGCGGTGGGTGCGGTTGAAGGACTACATAAATTTATTTCAGAACATCATAGTGCTTTTAATAAAGAAACGCTATTGTGGGTAGATGGTATTGCTGAGAAAATAAAAGGATTGCAAGAGGTTGGCGACAAATTTGAAAATCAACTGAGGCAATTATTTATGACTTTCAATAAGGAAGTAGTCAATGAAAGGGTGAAGAAGGCAGCCGTACATTTCTCAGGGATATTGAATCAATTGCTTGAAACTATTCCTCGTTCCCCTGCAACTACTGATAGTCGTAATTATGCAAAAGAATATTTTACTGAGCTGACTTCTACTTATGCGGAACTTTTTGCGAAAAAGAAACTGATTGATACTGCTGCAAGTGGTTTTGATTTAGAAGTATATCAACTTCAAAAGTCAGTTATTCGAGTTCCTTTGCTAACGGTGAATGCCTATTCGGGTTCGTCGCCAAACAAAAGAACAAATAGTCCACACCCAATTTTGCATCGGCAATTGATGGATTTGAGAGATCAGATTGTAGCTAAAGATAATCTACCTATTTTTTTTGTGGCAGGAACGAGTACTATCGATGAAATGGCGAAGTTTATTCCATTGACACCTTACGATTTGATGAAGATAAAAGGCTTTGGAGAAAAGAAAGTAGAGAAATATGGGCAACAATTCCTTGAAATTATTCAAGCCTATGTAAAAGAAAAAGGACTTGATACTCATATCAAAGAAAAGGCAATTGAAATCAAGACAAGTGAAAAAAATGAAAAAGGCGAACATGTAACTAATAAGGAAAGTTCACAAGGGCAAACTTTAAAACTCTATCTCGAGGGGATTAGTATTCAAGAGATTGCCAAACAAAGGAATTTTAGTATTAGTACTATCGAAGGACATTTGGCACAGCTTGTCAAGACAAATGAAGTGGATGTTTTTAAGTTGCTGAGTGAAGAAAAAGTGAATGCAATTGTAAAAGCAATTGAAACGATTGAAACAGATTCTGCCACTTCATTATTAGAATATTTGGGTAGTGATTACACCTACACGGAACTAAGGTTTGGCATAAATTATTCGAAGTGGTTGAAGGAAAAGCTGTTGACACAAAGTTAAAAATTGTGGATAAACTACCTAAACAGTACATTATTTCAAGAATTTTACCTAAAAGTTATCCCTACACATAATTTTATCGCTTTCTATACGTTATATATATAACCGTACTTTTTTTTGAATGCAACAGCCCATGTTACATACAGGCAATTTTCATAATGGCATCTTAAGGCGTGCTGCCTTGTTGTGCTTATTATTTGCGTGTACTGTTTTGGCTTTTTCTCAGGATCAAACTTCTATTTCCTGTAAAGTAAAAGGATATAGGGAGAATGGAATTTACGGGTCGAAAGATAGTAAGGTTGCCTACATTTTGAAGTTAAAGAATGTTATTAATGACAATCAAAAAGGGAATGTCTATGTTAATGTGGTCAATGATTTGGGCAACTCAGTTTACAATCAAGATATAGCCCTTTTTATCAAACCAATTAGTACTTACAATAAAGAAGTTGAAATAGACATAGCCAAATTACCCACTGGATTTTATAACATTTATTTCACCATCAACACCAATCATTTTAGTCAGACACTTACCTACGTATTTGCTGTGGAACCAGAGAAGATAAAACCGACAGGCATTCGGCCAGGCGACTTTACTACCTTTTGGGATAACGCCCGCAATGAATTGACGAATATTAATCCTTCCTATAAAGTTACCCGAAGGGGAGATATTTCTACAAATAGCAATGATATCTACTTAATAGAATTTCAATCAATTGGTCATGTTTCTATCAGGGGATGGTTGAGCGTTCCTAAAAGGCATAGCAAGAATCCTGTTTTGTATCGTTTACCAGATTATGCGACTACTGCTTCACCTGAATCGAGGAATGATATGGCAGTATTCTGTTTGGATGCTAGGGGATTCGGAAATAGTGCAGATATGGGCAGACAAGACTTTAGCACTTATTTAGTGAACGGCCTTAATACTCGTGATAGCTATATTTATCGTGCAGAATACATGGATGCCTTACGTGGATTGGATTTCATTTATAAAAATACCGACTTACACTTAGATGAAAACAAAGTAATTCTCACTGGAATTGGACAAGGTGCCTCGATAGCATCTGTTATTGCAGGAATGGACAACAAGGTAAAGGGTTTGATTTTAGATAGACCGACACTAATGGATTTGCGAACTATGTTTGCAATAGGGGAAGTTAAGTCGCAAGTACCATGGCCTATTAACGCTTTAAAGTTTTATTGTAGCACCAATAAAATTTATCTAGACAATTTTTTTAAAGTTTGGGATTATTTCGATCCACTTAGTTTTGCTCCGATGATTAAATGCCCAATATTGATAGGCATTTCATTAAAAAGCAGCGTTAGTCCTCCTCAATGTGCCTACAATTTTTACAATCAGGTATTGAGTAGTAAACGAGAAATTTATAGTTGTCCTGACAATGAAGCAGGAATTGACGAATCATTCTATATTTTTGAAAACAATTGGATAAAGGAAACACTGAAGTTGCCTTTATAAAGTACCCTTATTTATAAACATAAAAGATGAAAAAACTTACTTTAATTATTATTGCTACAATCGCTTTTATTCAGAGTTCTCGAGCGGGCTTTCCTATTGGATATGGACGCTATTTATTGATTCCTGGATATAACTATTATACAGCAAGTGGCTATTGGGGACCTAATGGCAACTACAATTCTTATGGTTCAGGCAACTTTAGTTCACACTATTTTAATTTATATGGTGGATATGGAATTAGTCGTCGATTGAATTTTTTATATAATATTCCATTAGTAAATCAAGTGGATAATAATACAAACGGAAAAAATAAAATCTATTCAGCCTTTGCATTAGGAGATGCGAGCCTTGGATTAAGTTATTTCTTCAATGACTTTGATGAATTAACACATGTGTGCCTAACAGGAAACCTGATTGTTCCTTTATACCAAAATCAGGGAACACCATATCCAAATATTGGGTATCAATCATTGGGCGTGGAGGCTAAATTAGGCTTCTCAGGTTCTGCAACTGGAGGATTTAGAAACCCCTATTATGATATTGAATTTGGATTGAGGCAATATTTTGCAAGCGATGGACCATTTCAAGTATTTGCCAACATTACAGGAGGTGTTCCTGTAAGTGACGATTGGAAGATTAGTGGTACAATTAGTGGTATCAATTCAGTTAGTAGCACTTTAACCACTTCTACTACTCAAATCTACAACTATACAAAGTCATTTTATTATCTACGTCTTGCAGCAAATGCTGGATATGTTGTTAATGAAAACTTATCTATTTGGGGTGGTGTATATACCGATATTGCGGGAAGAGGTGTTGGTAAAGGAAGTGGGCTATCTATTTCGGCAGTAATTAAATACTAGATCTAGATACCCTCTAATTCTTCTATAAATGCTCAACTATAATTTTTATTTAATTTACACTATTTGCGACGCAAATATTCGTAACAAGCTGTCTGTTAATTTTATACCTGTTCTATTTAATTCTTCCTAGATTACTGTATGTTTTTTAATTTGATTATGAGAAAATATTTTAATTCTCAATTAAAATATTTATAAAAACACATTGGCTTCCTCTCAATTAAATTTATACAAATTCCTATTTTGCAGTGGCAAATAACTGAATAATTTCACGTAGAATTTCTGAAATAATATACGAAAACGTTGTAATAAGAATATATTTTCATTATTTTTTATGTTTCTAATTTTCTTTTTGGTTAGCAATTAAAAGTTCTTTTATCTTTAGGGCAATATTTTGAAGTTTTTTCAATAAAAACAACTTTTTATTGGTCAGATAATTAATATAAATTTCATATTCCTTTTTTCAATAAACAATCAAATTACAGTGAACTATTCTAATAGAATAATACGATTGAGAAGGGAAGAAGAAATTTTGATTGAATACTTTTAAGCTGGAAATAATAAATTCAAATACATAAACAATTAAAAATGGAATTATTAAAAGCGCGTTTCAAGGCTAAAGCAGATGCTGAGAATGCAGAGATTAAAGATTTGCTTAAACTTCATGGTGACAAAAAAATTGGTGAAGTAACATTGGGTCAGGCTTATCAGGGAATGCGAGGCATTACAGGATTAGTAACTGAAACTAGTTTATTGGATGCACAGGAAGGAATCAGATTTAGAGGTTACACAATTCCTGAATTACAAGAAAAACTTCCAAAAATTATTGAGGGTGGGGAGCCTTTACCTGAGGCTTTATTTTATCTAATGCTAATTGGAGAATTGCCTACTGCTGAAGATGCAGACATGGTAACTGATTTATTGCAAAGAAGAAGCCATGTGCCTAATCATGTATTTGCTGCGATAGATGCCTTACCAATGAGAACGCATCCAATGACTATGTTTGTTATTGGTGTTATGGCTCTACAAACAGAGGGAGAATTTACTAAGGAATATGCAAAAGGGCTGAATAAGAAAGATTATTGGAGCGTCACTTATGACGATACAATGGATTTGATAGCTCGTTTACCCCGTATTGCTGCCTATATATACAGAAGAAAATATAAAAATGGTGATCATATCAATCCTAAGGGTTTGATGGATTGGTCGGGCAACTTTGCTCACATGCTTGGTTATGATAATGATGGATTTAAGGAATTAATGCGTCTTTATATGACTATTCATGCTGATCATGAAGGAGGAAATGTTTCTGCACACACTACTCACCTTGTAGGAAGTGCATTAGCAGATCCATATTTAAGTTATGCTGCAGGTATGAATGGACTTGCAGGACCACTACATGGTTTGGCAAATCAGGAAGTTATCAAATGGATTTTTGAAATGCAACAAGAATTGGGTACCGATTTGCCTGCAAGGGAACAAATTGCCAATTATGTTCAAGAAACAATCAGTGCAGGAAAAGTAGTTCCTGGATATGGTCATGCTGTACTTCGTAAAACAGATCCACGTTTCACTTGTCAAATGGAATTTGGTAAAAAATATATGCCTGAAGATAAACTCTGCCGTACGGTATGGAATATTTATGAGGTAACACCACCTATTTTGCAATCACTTGGAAAGATAAAAAATCCATGGCCGAATGTAGATGCGCATAGTGGTGCATTGCTACATCACTACGGAATGGTAGAGTATGAGTTTTATACTGTATTATTCGCTGTAAGTAGGGCTTTAGGTGTATTGGCAAGTCTTTGTTGGGATAGAGCGCTTGGAATGCCTTTGGAAAGACCAAAGAGTGTAACTACAGAAGCTGTTAAGAATTGGTTGAATGGTAAAGGTGAAATTTGGGATTAACTGATTTCGACATTGAGTTAGTCAGACAAAAAAGCTATATATTGAGAAGAGGCTGTCCCAAAAGGCAGCCTCTTTTATTTTGAATAATACGCTACTTTTTACCACTCCCTATTTGAATATCAAAGGTCATATTGAAGAGAAAAAGGAATTTTGCATTAAAATAAATACAAATAAGAAACTACCAATTAAAAGGTTTATAAATTGAATGATATTGAGAAGATTTTAAGAAACAAGGAGACAATTGTTTCAGAATTATATGATTGGGCAACTACATTTGATGATGATTTAGACAAAATAGGAGAGAAAAATAGGGATGGGTACCAAACTATTTCAAATTTAGCATTTAGACTAGAAAACGGACTTTGTAGTAAGAAAGATTATGAAGACATTGCATTTCAAATTTGGCAAATAAATTACGATGAAATAATAATCGACTTTGATACCGAAATAGGAGGAATGCCAAATTAAATTCTAAATGGGCGACAAATTATTTATTTCTAAAATAATGGTTCTATAGACGTGATAGGTATAATTACAGGTTGGCATAATCGAAAAATAAATTAAATAATAGATAAGTTTGAGAAAGATTATTGAGAATAAAATTGCTAAACCATTTTTGAAATGGGCTGGAGGAAAAACACAATTAATAAATGAAATTGAAAGGACATTTCCTAAAGATTTTGAAAAACTTAAATTCACATATTTAGAACCATTCGTTGGAAGTGGAGCCATTTTATTTTGGATATTAAATAGGTGTAAAAATCTCAATAACGTCATCATTAGTGATATTAATGAAGCACTAATTAATA